>NZ_JAARMB010000008.1:0-236933 GCF_012985615.1 Pseudomonas sp. WS 5412 | reverse complement strand
AGGCGCCCCGTTAAACCACGCTGGCCGCAGGCAGGTATTGCGCAGTGGGCACCCCGGCATGGATGCCGGGGTAGCCGCGACACGGCCATGGATGGCCGATCGCGGCGGGCCCACGGAGCAATGCCTGACTGCGGGCATGCCGAGCCTAGGCGAGGCACCGAGTGGTGGGGCAAGAGCCCTTTTGGTTACTTTTGGGGCTCTTTTCCAAAAGTGACCCGCCGTAAGGGCGGAACCAATAGCCGCCGTAACCCCAGCAACGGATATGTACACACCCCCAGAAGAGAATTATGCCGCGATAGCGGAGGGTCAGGCGACTTCTCTACAGCCGGTTAAACCGCAATCGCAGGCAATCCAGCCCCCACACTGTCAGGGTCGGTAGAGGTGGGCGTGACCCGCGCGATACAGCGAGGATTCGCTGAAGCTGTCACTGGCCAGTACCCGCCCCACCACAATCAGCGCGGTGCGCCTGAACCCCTTGGCTGCCACTTTGCTGACAATATCCGCCAAGGTGCCAATCGCCCAATCCTGATCCGGCCAGGTCGCCCGGTGTACCACGGCAATCGGGCAATCTGCACCGTAATGCGGCAGCAGCTCGGCGACGATTTTCTCCAGGTGATTGACCCCCAGATGCACGGCCATGGTAGTGCCGTGGCTGGCCAGGCTGTCGAAGGACTCCCCCGCAGGCATCGTGGTTTTATCGGCATAGCGGGTCAGGATCACGCTTTGGGCGATATCCGGTAAGGTCAGCTCCGCCTCCAGCAACGCGGCACAGGCGGCCACGGCGGTGACGCCGGGAATGATCTGGAAGGGAATCCCCAGTGCGCGCAAATGGCGGATTTGCTCGCCAATCGCGCCATACAGGCTCGGATCGCCAGAATGCACCCGCGCCACGTCCTGGCCCTGTTCATGGGCATGCTTGATCAACTCAATGATCTGCTCCAGGTGCAGTTCGGCGCTGTTGACCAGGGTTTCGGCCTGATGGCCTTCAAGCACGGCGGCCGGCACCAGGGAGCCGGCGTAGATAATTACCGGGCAACTGCGGATCAGCCGCTGGCCTTTGACGGTGATCAGTTCCGGGTCGCCGGGGCCTGCGCCGATGAAGTAGACGGTCATGGAGGATTCCTGTGAAAAAGCCGGCGAGGCGGGCTGCAGATGAAGACCGCTCATGATCAAGGAGGCGGATTATCGGGAATTCAGCCCGCGCACGCCAATGCAAAGGTGGCTTGCGGGCTTTTCTGGCGGTTGATCAACAGGCGGGCAGGGCGCTGGGCCAAGTGCTCGGCCAGGGCCAGGGCGGCGCTTTCGGCGATGCCCTGGCAGCCGGTATGGGCAAACGCGACAGCAGAGCGGTGGCTCAATTGCGCTTCGTGGATCGCCAGCTGTTCGGCACTGAAAAACTGCAGTGGCAACCTCAAGTGTTCGGCCAGGGCCAGTAACCCTGGCTCATCCTGTTTACGGTCGATACTCGCCAGTGCGCTGATGTGCCGAGGGTCGATTCCCGCGCCAGCCAAGGCTTCATTGAACAGCGCCAATAGCGCCGCGACGCTGCAGCCACGCTGACAACCCAGGCCGACCACCAGGGTCGGCGCGGTGGTGGCTGCTGTCATGCCGAGTGCTGGTCGTCGCGATTGCGTCGGAACAACCAGGCGCTGATCAGGCCCAGGGCCAGCCAGAACGCAACGTTGGTCAGCTGCGACGCGATCTTGAACTGCGCTTCCAGGGCCTGCGGGGCGAGCATCGAGTGCACTTCGGGCTGTGGCGCGCCAATCACATGGGGCACCGTCAGGATCGCCACGCCGAGGATCTTCAGCAGCCAGTTGCCACCAAACACAATCAACGCGATACCGGCGGCGGTGGAGGCTGCCGTGCCGATCCACCAGATCTGCCGTTGCGCCAGGTCCGCCGCAGCGGTGCCGGGCAGTTCCGGTGGCAGGCCGAGGGTCGGTGCCAGCACAAAGGTGGCGTAACCGGCCAGGCCCCAGAGCAGTCCCTGGGCGGTGCGGGTCGGGGCGCGCAGGGTGTACAGGCCGGCGAGCATCAGCGCAAAACCTACGGCGACCACCAGGTTAGCGCCGGTGGTGGACAGCACGCGCTGCCAGCCGTCTTCCGGTTCCCAGGCCTCGGCGTCGTGGCTGTGGGCCGCAGCGCCAGGCGCATGCTCATGCACTTCGGTCGTGGCCGGGGCGTTTTCGTAGGTTTCCGCCTGCAGAATCAGCGGAGCCACCCAGAAACTTTGCAGCAGGGTCAGCAGCAGGGCGGCCAGCAGGCCGGTGAAACCTGCGGTTTGCGCAATTCGCTTGATCATGGTTGCAGGTCTCAATGGCACGGGAAGGCGGCGCTGTGGCGCGTATCGTGGGCGGCGTTGTGCACGGCCTCGATATGGGAGAACCCGGCGAAATACACCAGGCACGCACCGAGGATCGACGCGCCGATAGCGGCGGTCAGGCGTTGGCTCAAGGTGGCGGAGCGGCTGGCGGTGTGTGAGGTGCTGCTGATGATCGACATGGCACGTCCCTTTCGAGTGACAGGGTGACACGAGCGCATGAAAACCCCGCGAGCCGGGCACGCAGGGTTCTGAACAGCGCCCGCCCACCGCGGGTTTGTTATTTGATTTTTCGGGCCGGTCTCCGGGCTTGCGAGGGGGCTCTTCTGAGTCCTGAAAGCATCGCCTTCCCATGCCAGAAGCACAGTGGCTGTGACGCTTCGCTCGCTTACCGTTGCGGGGGCAGCACCGGATTGGTCATGCATGCATGATTGACCGGTTTCCCGTTTCACCCTGTAAAGGGCACCCGAAACAAGATGTGTAGGAGAGCATGGGCGCGGGATGGCCGTCAATCTGTAGCTGGGCACCGCGGCTCTTCGCATGGTTTTGAATTGACCGTCCCTCAAGCACTGCGTAGCCTTGCACCTTCGAGGTTCTTCGACTGCGGTCGAAGCTAAGAAGGGAACGCGGTCCAAGCCGCGGCTGCCCCCGCAACTGTAAAGGGTTTATCTGACTGCCACGCCACTGCCAATACGGCGGGAAGGCGCAGCCAGCGCCAGCCGCAAGGCCGGCAAGCCCCAAGCCAGGAGACCTGCCTCGCAACCGATTTTCCATTTCAACCGGGCGGGGTGATCCGGTGACGAATCCAGCACCTGCGCGCCGCCGCAGGGCCAGTCGTCCCGTATGCCCGCCCCAAAGGGCATCCGATGAAAACACTGGCCAAACTCCCCGTCACTATCGTCACCGGCTTTCTCGGCTCGGGCAAAACCACCTTGCTGCGGCACATGCTGGACAACGCCCAGGGTCGGCGCATTGCTGTGATCGTCAACGAATTCGGCGAACTGGGTATCGACGGCGAGATCCTCAAGCAGTGCTCCATCGGTTGCACCGAAGAAGAAGCCAGCGGCCGCGTGTATGAACTGGCCAACGGCTGCCTGTGCTGCACCGTGCAGGAAGAGTTCTTCCCGGTGATGCGCGAGCTGGTGGCCCGTCGTGGCGACCTCGACCATATCCTCATCGAAACCTCTGGCCTGGCGCTGCCCAAGCCCCTGGTCCAGGCCTTCCAGTGGCCGGAAATCCGTAGCGCCTGCACGGTTGACGCGGTGATCACCGTGGTCGACAGCCCGGCCGTGGCCGCTGGCACCTTTGCCGCGTTCCCGGACCAGGTCGACGCCCAGCGCAAACTGGACCCGAACCTGGACCACGAATCGCCACTGCACGAGTTGTTCGCCGACCAACTGGCCAGCGCCGACTTGGTGATCCTCAACAAAACCGACCTGATCAGCCCTGAAGACCTGGCCCGTGTACGCCTGGAAGTCGCCGAAGAACTGCCGCCAGCAGTGAAAATCGTCGAAGCCAGCAGCGGCCGCCTGCCTCTGGATGTGCTGATTGGCCTGGGTGCCGGCTCCGAGGAGCATATCGACGGGCGCCATAGCCATCACGATCATCACCACGAAGGTGAAGACGACCACGATCACGATGCGTTTGACTCCATCTCCATCGACCTGCCACAGGCTGATGAAGCGCTGCTGCTTGATGCCCTGACGCAATTGGTGGTGCAGCACGGCATCCTGCGGGTCAAAGGCTTCGCCGCGATCCCCAACAAGCCGATGCGCCTGTTGATCCAAGGTGTGGGCACGCGCTTCGACAAGCATTTCGACCGGGCCTGGGGCGCCGACGAAGCGCGCATAACACGGTTGGTGCTGATCGGTCAGGACCTGGATGCAGCGGGCCTTGAAGCGCAATTGCGCGCCGCGCTCAGCGTTTAACCATGCACCTGCTCAGGACCCAGCCCGGTGGCTTCGTCTCCGATGACAACATCGCCGACCTGGGACAAACCCCCGCCGAGCTGGTGATCCTGTGCAGCGGCGATTCCAGTCTGGCGTTGCTGGCCGAAGCCGCCCAGCAACTGCCCGACGACTACCCGAGCCTGCGCCTGGCCAACCCGATGCAGGTGCAGAACCACGCCTCGGTGGACCTGTATGTGGATGAGGTGCTGCGCCACGCCAAGGTCATCCTGATTTCCCTGCACGGCGGCATCGGCTATTGGCGCTACGGCATCCAACGCCTGGTGGAACTGGCCGAGCAGGGCGTGCAGTTGATCCTGGTGCCGGGGGATGATCGCCCCGATCCCGAACTCAGCGGCCTGAGCACCGTGGGTGTGGTGGAGCGTGACCGCCTGTGGCACTTTCTGCGCCAGGGCGGGCTGGGGAATGCGCTGGATTTCTATCGTTGCCTGGCCAGTAGCTTCCTGGGCCGCGATTACCCGTGGGCCGAGCCGCAAACTCTGCCGCGCACCGCGATCTATCACCCGCGCACCGCCAATGCGTGCCTCAATGACTGGCAGGCGGACTGGAACACCGATTGGCCGGTGGCAGCGGTGCTGTTCTACCGCTCGCACTTGCAGGCGGCCAATACCGGTTTTATTGATGTGTTCTGCCAACGCTTGCAGGCGGCGGGCCTTAACCCGCTGCCGATGGCGGTGGCCAGCCTGAAAGAGCCCGGCTGCCTGACAGTGGTCGAGGATTTGCTGGATGAGGTCGGGGCGGCGGTGATTCTGAACACCACCGGCTTTGCCCAATCCAGCCCCGAAGCGCCCCATCTGCGGCCGTTTCGCCGCAATATCCCGGTGATCCAGGCGATCTGCGCCCAGGACAACCAGCCCGGCTGGGAAGCCAGCGAGCAGGGCCTCGGCCCGCGTGATCTGGCGATGCACATTGCTTTGCCGGAGCTGGACGGGCGCATCATCAGCCGCCCGATCAGCTTCAAGGACCTGGCCTGGCGCAGCGAGCGCAGCCAATCGGACGTGGTGTGCTACCGCGCGGCCCCCGAACGCATGGACTTTGTTGCCGAACTGGCGCGGCGCTGGGTCGAGCTGGCACGGGTGCCGCATGCCGACAAGCGCATTGCGCTGATCCTCGCCAACTACCCGACCCGCGATGGACGCATCGGTAATGGCGTGGGCCTGGACACCCCGGCCGCGGCCTTGAATATCCTGCGGGCCCTGCAGGCCGAGGGTTATCCGCTGCCGGATGCATTGCCGGCCAGCGGCACTGCGCTGATCCATGACTTGCTCGGTGGTGTCACCAACGACCTGGACAGCCTCGACCTGCGCCCCTGCCATCAAAGCCTGGGCCTGGACGAATACCAGGCGATGTTCAATCGCTTGCCCGAGGCCAACCGCCAGGCCGTGCTGGAACGCTGGGGCACGCCTCATAACGATCCGATGTGCCGCGACGGGCGCATGATGATCGCCGGCCTGCGCCTGGGCCTGACCTTTGTCGGCATCCAGCCGGCACGGGGCTACCAGGTGGATGCCAGCGCGGTGTACCACGACCCGGACCTGGTGCCGCCCCACGCTTACCTGGCGTTCTATTTCTGGCTGCGCCACACCTACGGCGCCCATGGCGTGATCCACGTCGGCAAGCACGGCAACCTGGAATGGCTGCCGGGTAAAGGCGTCGGGTTGTCCGAGAACTGCTGGCCAGATGCATTGCTGGGGCCGCTGCCGAACATCTATCCGTTTATCGTCAATGATCCGGGCGAGGGTGCCCAGGCCAAGCGCCGCACCCAGGCGGTGATCATCGACCATTTGATGCCGCCGCTGACCCGTGCCGAAACCTATGGCCCATTGCGCAATCTGGAACTGTTGGCGGATGAGTATTACGAGGCGCAGTTGCTCGACCCGCGCCGCGCCCTGGAGCTGCAAAAGGACATCCTCAAGCTGGTGCGCGAAACCCGCATCGATCAAGAGCTGGAACTGGATAACGAGGCTGACGCTGCCGTCTGGCTGCCGCGCCTGGACACCTACCTGTGCGATCTGAAGGAGTCGCAGATCCGCGATGGCCTGCATATCTTTGGCGAGTCGCCCGAAGGCCGCCTGCGTATCGACACCTTGCTGGCCCTGCTGCGCATTCCGCGTGGCGATGGGCGGGGTCCGCAATCAAGCCTGCTGCGGGTGTTGGCCAAGGCCTTTGAGCTGGGCTTTGACCCGCTGGACTGCGCCCTGGCCGAGCCCTGGACCGGGCGCCGCCCCGAGGTGCTGCAGAAGATCGACGGGCAGTTGTGGCGTACCGCTGGCGATACTCGCGAGCGCCTGGAGCTGTATGCGGCGCGGTTGATCGAACAGGCGCTGGAAGGCCCGCTCGAACAGCTTGAGGAGCCGGGCTGGGAGGAGGTGAAATCGGTGATCGAAAGCCTGCGCATCGTCGTCGCACCGCGCCTGGATGCCTGTGGCCCAGCGGAAATGCATGGCTTGCTGGAGGCGTTGAGCGGTCGTTTCGTGCCGGCGGGCCCCAGTGGTGCGCCGAGTCGTGGGCGCCTGGATGTGCTGCCGACCGGGCGCAATTTCTTCACCGTCGACGTGCGTAACCTGCCTACCACGACTGCCTGGCGTATCGGTTTCCAATCCGCAAACCTGATGCTTGAGCGGCACCTGCAGGACCATGGTGACCATCTGCGTCAGTTGGGGCTTTCCGTGTGGGGCACCGCGACCATGCGCACCGGCGGTGACGATATCGCCCAGGCCATGGCACTGATGGGCGTGCGACCGGTGTGGGCCACGGGCAGCCAGCGTGTCGATGATTTTGAGATATTGCCCATCAGCTTGCTCGACCGCCCGCGAGTTGACGTCACGCTGCGGGTGTCGGGGTTCTTCCGCGATGCGTTCGCCAACCTGATCCGCCTGTTCGATGCTGCGGTGCAGGCGGTCGCGGCGCTGGATGAGCCGGACGACCTGAACCCCCTGGCGGCCAAGGTGCGCAGCGAGCGCGAGGCGCTGCGCAAGTCGGGCCTGGATGAAGATGCTGCGGCCAAGCAGGCCGGCTGGCGCATTTTCGGTGCCAAGCCTGGGGCCTATGGCGCGGGTGTGCAGGGCGCGATTGACGGTCGCCTGTGGCAAAGCCGCGAAGACCTGGCCGAGGTCTACCTGAATTGGGGGGGCTACGCCTATGGGGGGGCGGATGAAGGCACCGCCGCCCGTGAACAGTTCGCCCAGCGCCTGAGCCAGGTGCAGGCCGTGCTGCAGAACCAGGATAACCACGAGCACGACTTGCTCGACTCCAATGACTATTACCAATTCCAGGGCGGTATGCTCGCCGCCGTGGAAACCCTCAGTGGCGCCAAGGCCGCCAGCTACCATGGCGATCATAGCCAGCCGGACTTGCCGAAAATCCGCACGCTGAAGGAAGAGCTGAACCGGGTGATCCGTTCCCGCGCCGCCAACCCCAAGTGGATCGAAGGGGTCAAGCGCCACGGCTATAAAGGCGCGTTCGAGATGGCGGCGACGGTGGACAATCTGTTCGCCTTCGACGCGACCACGGCGCTGATCGACGACCACCAATATGCATTGCTGGCCGATGCCTACCTGCTCGACCCCGACACCCGGGCGTTTGTGCAACAGCACAACCCTGCGGCCTTGCGCGACATGACCGAGCGCATGCTGGAAGCCCAGCAGCGCGGTATGTGGCAGGCACCGGGGGCGTACCGCGAGGCATTGGAAAACCTGTTGCTGGACATAGAAGAAGACAGTTGATGACTGACATCCCCCATTTCCCACTGTCGGCAGTGGTCGGTGCCGACGACCTGAAGCTTGCCCTGTGCCTGACCGCCATCGACCCGAAGATCGGTGGCGTGCTGATCGAAGGCCCGCGCGGCATGGCCAAGTCCACCCTGGCTCGCGGCCTGGCGGACCTGTTGGCCAGCGGGCAATTCGTCACCTTGCCGTTGGGCGCCACCGAAGAGCGTTTGGTTGGCACTCTGGACCTGGATGCGGCGCTGAGCGAAGGCCGTGCGCAGTTTTCCCCTGGGGTGCTGGCCAAGGCCGATGGCGGGGTACTGTATGTGGATGAGGTCAACCTACTGCCTGACCATCTGGTGGACCTGCTATTGGATGTAGCCGCCAGTGGCACCAACCTGATCGAGCGCGACGGTATATCCCACCGGCACTCGGCGCGTTTTGTGCTGATCGGCACGATGAACCCGGAAGAGGGTGAATTGCGTCCGCAGTTGCTGGATCGGTTTGGTTTCAACGTGGCATTGAGCGGGCAGACTTTGCCGACCGAGCGCGGGCAGATCATCCGTCGGCGCCTGGATTTCGATAGTGACCCTGGGGCGTTCTGTGCGCAGTGGGCTGACCAGCAAGCGGCGCTGCGTGCGCGTTGCACCCAGGCCCGTGCACGCCTGGAAAGCATCGCCCTGGATGACCAGGCCCTGGCGCAGATTACCGAGCGCTGCTTTGCCGCTGGTGTGGATGGCCTGCGCGCCGATCTGGTGTGGTTGCGCGGGGCGCGGGCCCATGCGGCGTGGCGTGGGGCTGCGGCCATCGCTGAGGAAGATATAGAGGCCGTTGCCGAATTTGCCCTGCGCCATCGTCGCCAGGAGCATTCATCTGCCGCCCACCCGCCGGAAAATGCGCCGGCGCCCAAACCCACTGACCCCAGCAGCGGCCAGGGACAGTGGGGTGAAATGCCTCCGTCTACACAAGTAACGGGTGCCCGCCGTGAAATACCCACCTGGCCAAAAAAGCCCTAGGCATTCGCCCCCGACCTGACGCGGGGGCGGATGCCCGGCCCAAGGCGGGTCGACTGGATCAAGGCAGGCAAGGGCGGGCGCGCAACGGCGCCGAGGGGATGGTCAATTGGCCGGGCACCTTGTTGGGCGGGCGACCACAATCGCGTAAAGACCTGGTGTACTGCAACCGCAGCCGTGCCTCCCATGAGCTGTGGCTGGTGATTGTCGATGCCTCGGCGTCCACTCGGCGGCATCAGGCGCTGAGCGATGCCAAGGGCTTGCTCGCGCAGGTGTTCGACGACGCCTATCGGCAGCGGGCGCGACTGGCGTTGTTGACCGCCAGCGGGCAAGTGCCGAGCTGGCAGGTACAAGGCTTGAAAGCGGCCAAGGGCCTGGGGCGTTGGCTGGATGGCCTGGGCGCCGGCGGAGGGACGCCGCTCCTGGCGGCGTTGACCGAGGCCGGGCATTGGCTGGCGGCGCGGCGCAAGCGCTATCCGGCTGAACAGCAGCGGTTGCTGGTGATTACCGATGGCCGGCTCAAGGATATTGGTCAATTGCCGGCGTTGGATTGCCTGGGGCTGTTGGTGGATATCGAACGTGGGCCGATCCGGCTGGGGCGGGCGCGGGAGCTGGCCGCCGGGTTGCAGGTGGATTATCGGCATATTGATAGCCTGTAGCGCTGCTGCTATCGCTATCGCGAGCAAGTCCGCTCCCACATGTGGCCGCGTACATCCTTTGGAATGCGCTTGAATGTGGGAGCTGGCTTGCCTGCGATAAGGCCCTCAAACCCACCGCAAAACGATCAGCTAGCCCCCGGCACATTCGGCCAAAGATCCGCCACCAGAAACAGCCGCTCCGCTTCCTCCCAACCCCCGCCGTTCTGCATCATGCGCACCAACAACTGCGCCGGCGCCATCGGGTCCAGGTCGACCAGCCAGCGCTGCATCTGCTCTTCACTCCAGATTTCTTCCGCCGGGTAATGCGCCGGCGCCAGCCAGGCATGGCGCGGCAGGGGCTGCCAGCGGCCCGGCGGGCTGGCCTTGATAAAATCCTGCCAATCGCGCTGATGCAACCAGCGCCCGCGCAAATGCTGGGGGTGGGCGCCGAGGGGCGGGGCGGCCTCGCCGGGCCAGGGGTACAACAGGTAGCCGCCGAGCCACAGATGGGCGGTGAACTCCTGGATATCCAGCGTCGCCAGCACCTCCCGGCTTTGCGCCCTGGCCGAGATGGGCAGTTGGTGGTCTGCCAGATGCGCCAGCTTGCGATCCAGGCGGTCGTGACAACCCGGGCCCAGCCATTGCGCGGTGTCCTGGCCGTTGCCGTCCTGGGGGCCGAGGTAAAGCTTGATCGCCAACTCCAGATGATGCACGCCGTCACGGTCGCGCAGCAGCATGTCCAGCTCACCCAGGGTGTGCCCGGCCTGGCGGATCGGCAGGTTGGCCGCCAGCAACTCCACGCCAGGGGCGTGCTGCACGGCAAATTGCCACAGGCGTTCGTAATACAGGCCCAGGCGCCGGGTGCGTGCCAGGCTCAGCCAGTGCAGCAGGGCGCTACTGTCCTGGTCCAGGCGCCTGAGCCATTGCTCCAGGGCCGCAGGCTGCTGCACCCAGTCACTGCCGGCCAGGGGGTGACGTTGTGGCCAGGGCGTCTGCGCGAGCATCGGCGGGGCGAGGATCACCCACGCCAGGTCCCGCACTGCGGGATGACGCAATTGACGGGGCAGAGGCTGCAGGTCGGGAAACGGATTCATGGTCCGAGCATAGCTGTTTCCTACTCGCCGCGTGACCCCAGGAAGTGTTGAGAACCGTTGTCGTCTGGGGCCTGGGGCGACAAAGGATTTTGTCTAATGCGGCCTTTCGCCCATAATCGTTCTTTTTGCCAGACCCAAACCCTGCAGGAGCCCCATGGAGCAATTTCGCAATATCGGCATCATCGGTCGCCTGGGCAGTACCCAGGTTCTGGACACGGTCCGCCGGCTGAAAAAGTTTCTGCTTGAGCGCCACCTGCATGTGATCCTCGAAGACACCATCGCCGAGATTCTGCCGGGCCACGGCCTGCAGACCTCGTCGCGCAAAATGCTCGGTGAAGTCTGCGACATGGTGATTGTGGTCGGCGGCGACGGCAGCCTGCTGGGCGCCGCCCGGGCCCTGGCGCGGCATAACGTGCCGGTGCTGGGGATCAACCGGGGCAGCCTGGGGTTCCTCACCGATATCCGCCCCGACGACCTGGAAGTTGAAGTGGCCAAGGTGCTGGACGGCCACTACCTGGTGGAAAACCGCTTCCTGCTGCAAGCCGAAGTGCGTCGCCATGGCGAAGCCATCGGCCAGGGCGATGCCCTCAACGATGTGGTGCTGCACCCCGGCAAGTCGACGCGGATGATCGAATTCGAGCTGTATATCGACGGCCAGTTCGTCTGCAGCCAGAAGGCCGACGGCCTGATTGTCGCCACGCCCACCGGTTCCACGGCCTATGCGCTGTCGGCCGGCGGGCCGATCATGCATCCCAAGCTGGATGCCATTGTGATCGTGCCGATGTACCCCCATATGTTGTCTAGCCGACCGATTGTGGTCGATGGCAACAGTGAGTTGAAAATCGTGGTCTCCAAAGACATGCAGATCTACCCGCAAGTTTCCTGTGACGGGCAGAACCACTTCACCTGCGCCCCCGGTGACACCATCACCGTGAGCAAAAAGGCGCAGAAGCTGCGGTTGATCCACCCACTGGATCACAACTACTACGAAGTGTGCCGCACCAAGCTGGGCTGGGGCAGCCGCTTGGGGGGTGGAGGCGACTGATGCTCGATCCCGCGCGTAGCTACGACCTGATTGGTGACGTGCACGGTTGCGCTCATACCCTTGAGCACCTGCTCGACCAGATGGGTTACCACAAGCAGGGCGGCGTCTGGCGCCACCCATCACGCATGGCGGTGTTCCTCGGCGATATCATCGACCGTGGCCCGCGCATCCGTGAGGCGCTGCATATCGTCCACGACATGGTCGAAGCCGGCCAGGCGCTGTGCATTATGGGCAACCACGAGTTCAACGCCCTGGGCTGGAGCACCCTGGCGCCGCCCGGCAGTGGCAAGCAGTACGTGCGCGAACATTCGCCACGCCACGCGCGGCTGATCCACGAGACCCTGACCCAGTTCGAACACCACCCCGGCGACTGGCATGACTTCCTCGGCTGGTTCTACGACATGCCGTTGTTTGTCGATGCCGGGCGTTTCCGCGTGGTGCACGCCTGCTGGGATTCGGGGTTGATCGAACCGCTGCGCCGGCAATTCCCCGACGGCTGCATCGACGAGCATTTCCTGCAGGCGGCGGCGGTGCCGGGCAGTTTTGCCTGCAACGCCTTCGATCGCCTGCTGCGCGGCACCGATATGCGCCTGCCGGACGGCCTGACGCTGACCGGCGGCGATGGCCTGACCCGTTCGTTCTTTCGCACCAAGTTCTGGGAAGACGACCCGAAGACCTACGGCGATATCGTGTTCCAACCGGATGCCTTGCCCGATCCGGTGGCCCGCACGCCGTTGTCTTCGACCGAGAAAAACTCCCTGTTGCGCTATGGCGTCGATGAACCCTTGCTGTTTGTCGGCCATTACTGGCGTAGCGGCAAACCGGCGCCGATCCGCTCGAACCTGGCCTGCCTGGACTACAGCGCAGTGCTCTACGGCAAGCTGGTGGCGTATCGCCTGGATCAGGAAACCTGCCTGGACCCCAACAAGTTCGTGTGGGTCGATGTCGAGCGCCCTGAGGTGATTCATGAGTAACGTGGCCGTTTTACGCTTGCCGCTGACGGTCGACCTGGCTGGCTTCGTCAAGCTGTTGCAGCGCATGCAGGTGCCCCATCGCGTCAGCGAAGAGGCCGGCGAGCAGGTGCTGTGGGTGCCGGACGCGATCAGCGAAGACGTGCGCAGCCTGTATCAGCGTTTCCCGACCGGCGATCCGGACCAGCAGCTGGATATTCCCCAGGAACCGGTAGCCAAGCGTCCCGGCTTCCTCCAGCAACTGCGCCACAGCCCGCTGACCGCGGGTGTGTTGCTGCTGAGCCTGGTCGTCGCAGCGGTCACGATGCTCGGCGACAACCTGCAAACCATGAGCTGGCTGACGTTCCTGAATTTCCACGTGGCCGGTGAGTACCTGTATTTCACGCCCCTGGCCGACAGCCTGGCGGCAGGGCAGTGGTGGCGGTTGATCACGCCGATGCTGATCCACTTCGGCATCCTGCACCTGGCCATGAACGGCATGTGGTACTGGGAGCTGGGGCGGCGCATCGAGGCGCGCCAGGGCAGTATCAACCTGCTGGGCCTGACGATGCTGTTCAGCCTGGCCTCCAACTATGCGCAATACACCTTTGGCGGGCCGGGCCTGTTCGGTGGCCTGTCCGGCGTGTTGTACGGCTTGCTCGGCCATTGCTGGATCTACCAGTTGCTTGCGCCCAACCCGGCGTATCGCCTGCCGCGCGGCGTGCTGGTGATGATGCTGGTGTGGCTGGTGCTGTGCCTGTCGGGCCTGGTCTCGATGATCGGCTTCGGCGAAATCGCCAATGCGGCCCATGTCGGCGGCCTGGTGGCGGGTTGCATCACCGGTTTGCTCGGCGGGTTGTACAGCCGCCATAAACGTAACGCTTGAATCTCTGCCCATTATTGAAGGAAGAGTCTTATGTCCTCTTTTGCTGAAATGATCGAAAACATCACCCCGGATATCTACCAGAGCCTCAAGCTCGCCGTGGAAATCGGTAAATGGGCCGACGGCCGCAAGCTCACTGCCGAACAGCGCGAGCTGTCGTTGCAGGCCATGATCGCCTGGGAGCTGCAAAACCTGCCGGAAGACCAGCGCACCGGCTATATGGGCCCGCAGGAATGCCAATCGAAGTCGACCCCGGTGGAAAGCATCCTGTTCAAGTCGGATGCCATCCATTGATTGAGATTGGCCGTGGTGCAGTCAGCAAGATGTCGGCGCAACTGGGTTCGCCGACCGTTCAATACGCTTTTCGCCTGGGCGACACCGAGGTGCCGGTCAACCCGTTGATTGGCACTCATATACGCCTGGAATACCTCGGTGCGATCCACTGCACCCATTGCGGACGCAAGACCAAGACCAGCTTCAGCCAGGGCTATTGCTACCCGTGCATGACCAAGCTGGCCCAGTGCGACCTGTGCATCATGAGCCCCGAGCGCTGCCATTTCGATGCCGGCACTTGCCGCGATCCGGCCTGGGGCGAGAAATTCTGCATGACCGACCATGTGGTGTACCTGGCGAACTCGTCGGGGATCAAGGTCGGCATCACCCGCGCCACCCAGTTGCCCACGCGCTGGCTGGACCAGGGCGCGAGCCAGGCATTGCCGATCATGCGCGTGGCCACGCGCCAGCAATCGGGCTTTGTCGAAGATGTGCTGCGCAGCCAGGTCGCCGACAAGACCAACTGGCGCGCCTTGCTCAAGGGCGACGCGGCAGCGGTAGACCTTGCGCAGGTACGCGACGAGCTGTTCGTTTCCTGCGCCGACGGCCTGCTGCAATTGCAGGAACGCTTTGGCCTGCAGGCCATCCAACCGGTAACCGATATCGAGCCCCTCGAAATCCGCTACCCGGTGGAGCAATATCCAGCCAAGATCGTCAGTTTCAACCTGGACAAGAACCCGATTGCCGAAGGCACGCTGCTGGGGATCAAGGGCCAATACCTGATCTTCGATACCGGCGTTATCAATATTCGTAAATACACGGCTTACCAGCTCGCCGTGCATCAGTAGAAGGATTTCACGCATGCGCACCGAACAACCGAAGATGATTTACCTGAAGGATTATCAGGCGCCCGAGTACCTGATCGACGAGACTCACCTGACCTTCGAGTTGTTCGAGGACCATAGCCTGGTCCACGCGCAGCTGGTGATGCGCCGCAATCCCGAGCGCGGCACCGGCCTGCCGCCGCTGGTGCTCGATGGCCAGCAGTTGGAACTGCTGAGCGTGGCCCTGGGTGACCAGGAACTGAGCGCCACCGACTACCAATTGAGCGAGAGCCACCTGACGTTGCAGCCGACCAGTGACAGCTTCACGGTCGACACCAGCGTGCGCATCCACCCGCAAACCAACACCGCCCTGGAAGGCTTGTACAAGTCCGGTGGCATGTTCTGTACCCAATGCGAGGCCGAGGGCTTCCGCAAAATTACCTACTACCTTGACCGCCCGGACGTGATGAGCACGTTCACCACCACGGTGATCGCCGAGCAGCACAGCTATCCGGTGCTGCTGTCCAACGGCAACCCGATTGCCAGCGGCCCCGGTGAAGACGGTCGGCACTGGGCGACCTGGGAAGACCCGTTCAAGAAGCCGGCCTACCTGTTCGCCCTGGTGGCTGGCGACCTGTGGTGCGTCGAAGACACCTTCACCACCATGAGCCAGCGCACCGTCGCGTTGCGCATCTATGTCGAGCCGGAAAACATCGACAAGTGCCAGCACGCCATGAACAGCCTGAAGAAGTCCATGCGTTGGGATGAAGAGGTCTATGGTCGCGAATACGACCTGGATATTTTCATGATCGTCGCCGTCAACGACTTCAACATGGGCGCCATGGAAAACAAGGGCCTGAACATTTTCAACTCCAGCGCCGTGCTGGCCCGTGCCGAAACCGCGACCGACGCCGCGCATCAGCGCGTCGAGGCCATCGTCGCCCACGAGTACTTCCACAACTGGTCGGGCAACCGCGTGACCTGCCGCGACTGGTTCCAGTTGTCGCTCAAGGAAGGCTTCACGGTGTTCCGCGATTCGCACTTCTCTGCGGATATGAACTCGGCCACCGTCAAGCGTATCCAGGATGTGGCCTACCTGCGCACCCACCAATTCGCCGAAGATGCAGGGCCGATGGCCCACGCTGTGCGCCCGGACAGCTTTATCGAAATCTCCAACTTCTACACCCTGACCGTGTACGAAAAGGGTTCGGAAGTGGTCGGGATGATCCACACCTTGCTCGGCGCCGAGGGCTTTCGCAAAGGCAGTGACCTGTACTTTGAACGCCACGACGGCCAGGCCGTGACCTGTGATGACTTTATCAAGGCCATGGAAGACGCCAACGGTGCCGACCTGACCCAGTTCAAACGCTGGTACAGCCAGGCCGGCACGCCACGCCTGGTAGTGAGCGAGTCCTACGACGCTACCGCCAAGACCTACAGCCTGACCTTGCGCCAGAGCTGCCCGCAAACCCCGGACAACGTAGAAAAACTGCCATTCGTGATTCCGGTGGCCCTGGGCCTGCTGGACGCCAATGGGGCCGACCTGCCGTTGCGTCTGGCCGGTGAAGCGGCGGCGCAGGGCACCTCGCGAGTGTTGTCGGTGACTGAGGCCGAGCAGACGTTCACCTTCGTCGATATCCCTGAACAACCCTTGCCGTCGCTGCTGCGTGGCTTCTCGGCGCCGGTGAAGCTGAGCTTCCCCTACAGCCGTGACCAGTTGATGTTCCTGATGCAGCACGACAGTGACGGCTTCAACCGTTGGGAGGCGGGCCAGCAACTGGCGGTGCAGGTGTTGCAGGACCTGATCAGCCAACACCAGCAGGGCCAGGCCCTGGTGCTGGATCAACGGCTGGTCAATGCGCTGCGCAGCGTGTTGAGCGACGAAAGCCTGGACCAGGCCATGGTCGCCGAAATGTTGTCGTTGCCGGGTGAAGCCTACCTGACCGAAATCAGCGAAGTGGCTGACGTCGATGCGATCCACGCTGCCCGCGAGTTTGCGCGCAAGCAGTTGGCCGATAACCTGTTCGAAGGCCTGTGGCTGCGCTACCAGGCCAACCGCGACCTGTCGCGCAACACGCCTTACGTGGCGTCGGCCGAGCACTTCGCGCGCCGCGCCCTGCAGAACATCGCGCTGTCGTACCTGATGCTCAGCGGCAAGCCCGAAGTACTGGCGGCGACCCTGGAGCAGTTCGACGCGTGTGACAACATGACCGAACGCCTGACGGCATTGGCGGTGCTGGTCAACTCGCCGTTCGATGCCGAGAAGGCCAACGCCCTGCAAGTGTTTGCCGAGAACTTCAAGGACAACCCCCTGGTCATGGACCAATGGTTCAGCGTCCAGGCCGGGAGCGTGTTGCCGGGCGGGCTTGCACGGGTCAAGGCCCTGATGCAGCACTCGGCGTTCAATATCAAGAACCCGAACAAGGTACGCGCGCTGGTCGGCGCCTTTGCCGGGCAGAACCTGATCAACTTCCATGCAGCCGATGGCTCGGGCTATCGCTTCCTGGCGGACCTGGTGATCGAGCTGAATGCCTTCAACCCGCAGATCGCCTCGCGGCAGTTGGCGCCACTGACCCGCTGGCGCAAATACGACAGCGCCCGTCAGGCGCTGATGAAGGCTGAGCTGGAGCGCATCCGTGGTTCGGGCGAGCTGTCCAGCGATGTGTTCGAGGTGGTCAGCAAAAGCCTCGCATGACGGCCGACTCACCACTGGCCGCCTACCAGCGGGCCCTGGCCGATGGTTTTGTGGCAGACGACGCGCAACGCCGGGCGGTCGAGGCGTTGCAGGCCTGCCATGGGGCATTGCACCAGGGCGCCGACGCACCGGTCACCGGCGTTTATCTGTGGGGGCCGGTGGGGCGGGGCAAGACCTGGCTGATGGATCAGTTCCATCAGAGCCTGCGGGTGCCCGCGCGGCGCCAGCACTTCCATCACTTCATGGGCTGGGTCCATCAACGTCTGTTCCAGTTGACCGGCACCCCGGACCCTTTGCAGGCCCTGGCCCGCGAGTTGGCCGGGGACGTGCGGGTGCTGTGTTTCGACGAGCTGTTCGTCAATGACATTGGTGACGCGATCATCCTCGGGCGCCTGTTCCAGGTGATGTTCGACGAAGGGGTGGTAATGGTCTGCACCTCCAACCAGCCGCCCGGGCAGTTGTACGCCGACGGTTTCAACCGCGAACGCTTCATGCCGGCTATCGAGGCGATTGAGGCCCATATGCAGGTGGTGGCGGTAGACGGCAGTGAGGATCACCGCTTGCATCCGGGCACCGCCGAGCAGCGCTACTGGGTCGATCAACCACAAGCATTGGCCGCGGTTTTCCAGCGTTTGAGCGCTGGACAAGCCTGCAGTGAGGCGCCGGTTATGGTCGGTTCGCGACGCATTGTTACGGTGCAGTCCAGCGAAACGGTGCTGTGGTGCCGCTACGCTGATCTGTGCGAACAACCGCTGGCGGCCATGGATTTCATGCAGCTGTGTGATCGCTATAGCGCCATATTGCTCGGCGAAGTGCCCGGGCTGAGCGCCTCGACACGTCCTGGGCGGATTGCCCGTGGTACCGAGGATGGTGCCCAGCGCGTGGAGGCGGGCGACCGCGAGCTGCCGGCGTTGTCGGTGCACGATGACAGTGTGCGCCGGTTTATCGCCCTGGTGGATGAGTGCTACGACCGCAAGGTCCCGCTGTACATCGAAGCCAGGGTGCCCTTGGCCGAGTTGTACACCGAGGGTTACCTGGAGTTTGCGTTCCGCCGCACCCTCAGTCGTTTGCAAGAAATGCAGTTGCAACGCTTTGGTCAGTAGTGGCCATTGGCCCACTGACACAATCATTCGCCTGATGGCTTTTTCCCGCGCCAAGTTGTAGTTAATCTCCTTCATCTAACCCCTACACCCCGCTTACAATCGAGCTTTTGCGGGGAGCTCATCCCTGCCGGGCAGTTATCGAGGAAGGAAATGGAAGCCGCAGAAATATTGGTGCTGCAAGCCAGCTACAGCAACTCCGTGCACGCCGAGGCCATTGGCCTGTTGCTCAACCACTATGCACAAGACCCCATGGGCGGTGGCCATGCCCTGTCCGCCGACCTGCTGCAACAATTGCCGGCGGAATTGGCCAAGCGTCCCCATGCCTTCAGCGTGCTGGCCTTTGTTGGCGGCGAGCCGGCCGGGCTTGTTAACTGTTTTGAAGGGTTTTCGACCTTTGCCTGCCGGCCGCTGGTCAACGTGCATGATGTGGTGGTCAAGGAACCGTTCCGAGGCCTGGGCCTGAGCCAGAAAATGCTGCAAAAGGTCGAGGAAATCGCCCGCCAGCGCGGTTGCTGCAAGATCACCCTGGAAGTGCTGGAAGGTAATCCAGTAGCGCAGGCGTCGTACCGCAAGTTTGGCTTCGATGACTCGATCTTCGACCCTGCCCATGGCCGCATGCTGTTCTGGAGCAAGGCCCTCTAAATCCTCAGGTCGTTCCCGCGCTCCCCTTGGGAAGGTTCGACCAGGCAAAAAAAAGCGCCCCGTACAGGGCGCCAAATTGACCTTCACCACCAGAGCATAATGGTGCCGGGTATTACTCGTGCATCAGCCTTTGGGCTGCTCAGCATCCCGCGTGTGTTGGGTGGATCCGGATTCAGCACCCTTGGCGTCGGCAGCAGCCGTCTGTTCGGTGTCGCTGTGGATTTGTTTCTGGGTGAAGCTGAAATTATCGAAGTGCTCCTTCACGCGCTCAGCGCCGCCTTCGGCGAAGGCGGCAGCGGAGGTCAGGCCCAGCAGGCCAGCAAGCATCAAGGTTGAAAGTTTCATCGCAGGTATTCCCATTAAAAGTGATCGTGTCTGCACCGTCCCTGGTCAGATTTATGGGAATAGTCTGTAGGAAGCTAATTAAGTGGGGGTTAACGTCAAGCACATCCAGAGTTAACCGCAGGGGTTAACTCTGGACAGGGCGCGGGTCGTTTACTTCTGGACCACACTCCGGGGTGCGGTACTGGCTTTGGGCTTGATCAGGCTGAAGTCGATCAAGGCCTTCTGCGAACGCTGGTAGGGATCGCCGATCAGCAATGGCCGTGGCTTGAAGCTGTCGCTGACCAGGCTGCGGCTGCGGTCCAGTTCGTCGAAACTCAAGCCGGCCAGGTCGGCCCAGGTATGAATCAACTGCGAGCTGCTGTAGGGCCGTTGTATATCGCCCTGCATGTTCCAGTCGTGGGTGGCGCGCCACTTCGGCGAGGCCCAGGTCATGAAGGGGATGGTGTACATCGGGGCTGTCGGCTTGCCCTCGTTGCGGCCCAGGGTGTCATGGCCCGCCGAGTCGAACACATCCTCGCCGTGGTCGGAGAGGTACAGCAGGAAACCATTGGGGTCGGTCTTGGCGTAGTCCTTGATCAGGCTCGATACCACGAAGTCGTTGTAGCGCACTGCGTTGTCATAGCTGTTGTAGGTCGGCAGCTGGTCGTCACTGACCGCGTCCGGGACACCCTGGCGGTCGGTAAAGGTGTCGAAGCTTGGCGGGTAGCGGTACTGATAGCTCATATGGGTACCCAGCAGGTGCACCACGATCAGCTTGCGCTCGGCCTTGTCGGCCAGGGCCTTGGAGAACGGCTCCAGCACGTCGCCATCGTACTGGCGGGCGTTCTGGTTACGGTTGTTGTTGAGGTACACCTGCTCGTCGGCCTGTTCGGAGAACGTGGTGAGCATGGTGTTGCGCTTGGTCATGGTCTGCTGGTTGGTGATCCAGAAGGTCTTGTAGCCAGCCTGTTTCATCATGCTGACGATGGAAGGGGTCTTCAGATACAGATCCGGATTGTCTTCATCGGCAAAGGTCAGTACCTGTTGCAGCGCCTCGATGGTGTAGGGGCGCGGGGTGATGACGTTGTCGAACACATCCAATTGGTCACGCAGCTTGTCCAGCTCCGGCGTGGTCTTGCGCGGGTAGCCGTAGAGGCTCATGCGCTGCCGGTTGGTGGACTCGCCGATCACCAGCACCAGGGTCGACGGTTGGCCGGCCATGCTGTCCTTGAAGTTGCTCAGGGGCGGGATCTTGCTGACGTTGTCGAGCATGCCCTGCATGTTGTTCAACTGCTGGGTGTAGCGGCGATAGGCAACAATCATCTGCCACGGCACGGCAGGTTCGACCCGGGTTTCGAAGCCGTCGATGGCCCGTTCCAGGGTGTCGTTGGTGGCAATCTGCTTGACCAGCGGATAGCCGACAATCGCCAGCACAATGGCCGTCGCCGCGACCATTGCCCGGCCCCGGGGCAGGTAGACCGGGCGCACACGGGTCCAGAGGAAGACGGCCAGGGCGGTGTGGGCAATAAAGGCCAGCACGATCCACCAGGCAAAGTATTGCGTTGCATACTCGCCGGCTTCAGAGATGTTCGACTCGAACATGATGAAGATGACGCTCTGGGAAAATTCCTGCTGGTAAATAAAGAAGTAGCCCAGGCTGGCCATGGAACAGGCCCACAGCACCACACCGATCAGCGCGGCGAGTAGCCGGGCGCGACGCGGGAACAGCAGCATGGGTGCCAACCACAGCGCACTCATGAAGAACGCCTGGCGGAAACCACTGAAGCCGGAGGTGCCGGTCAGTTGGATCAGCAGTTGGGTAATACCGGAGAAATACCAGAAAAACAGGAACATCCAGCCCAGGCCGGCCCAATCAAACCCTTTTGCAGACTTCGTGCTCGCCATGCAGCGCTCCAACCCGATAATTGCCGCCGCCCATGCGCGAGGCGGCGTTCTGGCGCAGGATTATCGGGAAGGGCGGGTGAAAAGTTTGTGAGTTGGACCCGGGGTTCAGCAGGTAATGGCTTGGTTTGCCAACTGAGCCTGCAACTGCGCCCGCAGACGGATCACTTCCTGCTGCAACTGCTCGCGTTCGTCCTTCAGTTGGCGCAGTTCGTCGCGGCGGACGGTGACGTAGAGGGTCTGTGGCGGGCGTGTCATCTGTGCTGTGCGCATTGCTTACCTCGCAAATAGCCGGTGTATCGCGGTGCCAGAGCGCTTGAGTCGAGGCCCTCGGCAGGAGTCAGGGGCGATTCTGATTTCTTTTTGGGCTCAAGGGAACTTTTTTATTTTTCAGGGTCGCTGTGACTTTTCAGCCAGTGATGGTGAAACGATGGCCTCTTTTTGTGATGAAACTAGTGCGATTGGCGCCGGACTAATTCGTCATTGCGCTATAAACTGTGTCACACATTTTTATTTGTAGTTGGGAGCATCAATACATGCAACTGGGGATTATCGGACTAGGCCGCATGGGCGGGAATATTGCGCGCCGCTTGATGCTCAATGGGCATACCACCGTGGTCTACGACCGCAATGAAGCATTCGTCAAAGGCTTGAGTGAAGAGGGCGCGACCGGCGTTGCCGATCTGCCTGCCCTGGTCGCTGGCCTGCAAAAGCCGCGGGCTGTCTGGGTCATGTTACCGGCGGGCGAGCCCACCGAAACCACGATCAACGACCTGAGCGAACTGATGGAACCCGGCGATGTGATCATCGACGGCGGCAACACCTTCTATAAAGATGACGTACGTCGCGGCAAGGCCCTGGCGGAAAAAGGCCTGCACTACATCGACGTCGGCACTTCCGGTGGCGTGTGGGGCCTGGAGCGCGGTTACTGCATGATGATTGGCGGCGACGCCGAGACCGTCAAGCACCTGGACCCGATCTTCGCCACCCTCGCGCCGGGCCTGGGCGATATCCCGCGCACCAAGGACCGTACCGCTACCGACGACCGCGCCGAACGTGGCTATATCCACGCCGGCCCTGCCGGTTCCGGGCACTTTGTGAAGATGATCCACAACGGCATCGAGTACGGCATGATGCAGGCGTTTGCCGAAGGCTTTGACATTCTCAAGACCAAGAACTCGGAAAACCTGCCGCCAGAACAGCGTTTTGACCTGAACGTGGCCGATATCGCCGAAGTCTGGCGTCGCGGCAGCGTTGTGTCCTCCTGGCTGCTCGACCTCACAGCCGATGCCCTGGCGACCGACCCCAAGCTCGACGGTTACTCCGGTTCCGTGGCCGACAGCGGCGAAGGGCGCTGGACCATCGAAGCGGCCATGGAGCAATCGGTACCGGTACCGGTACTGTCCAACTCGTTGTTTGCCCGGTTCCGCTCGCGCCAGCAAAGCACTTACGGTGACAAGCTGCTGTCGGCCATGCGCTTCGGCTTTGGCGGCCATGTGGAGACTTCCAAAAAATGACGGCCACCGGCAAGAAACCCAAGGCCGAACCCGCTCCACCCACTACCTTGTTCCTGTTCGGCGCCCATGGCGACCTGGTCAAGCGCCTGCTGATGCCGGCGCTGTACAACCTCAGTCGCGATGGCTTGCTGGGTGAGGGGCTGCGGATTGTCGGGGTGGATCACAACGCTATCAGCGATGCAGACTTCGCCAAGAAACTCGAAGACTTCATCCGCACCGAAGCGGCGAGCAAGGTCAAGGGGAATGCCGAACATGCACTGGACCCACAGTTGTGGGCCCAGCTGGCCAAGGGCATCAGCTACGTGCAGGGCGATTTTCTCGATGACGGCACCTATGCCGACATCGCCAGCAAAATCGCCGACAGCGGCACGGGCAACGCGGTGTTCTACCTGGCCACCGCGCCGCGCTTCTTCAGTGAAGTGGTGCAGCGCCTGGGCCGGGCCAACCTGCTGGAGGAAAGCCCCGGGGCTTTCCGCCGCGTGGTCATCGAAAAGCCGTTCGGCTCCGACCTGGCCACCGCCGAGGCGCTCAACGCCTGTCTGCTCAAGGTCATGACTGAGAAGCAGATCTATCGCATCGACCATTACCTGGGCAAGGAAACGGTGCAGAACATTCTGATCAGCCGTTTCTCCAACGTGCTGTTCGAGGCGTTCTGGAACAACCACTACATTGACCACGTGCAGATCACCGCTGCCGAAACGGTCGGTGTGGAAACCCGGGGCAGTTTCTTCGAAAACACCGGCACCCTGCGCGATATGGTACCCAACCACCTGTTCCAGTTGCTGGCGATGATTGCCATGGAACCGCCGGCAGCCTTTGGCGCCGATGCGGTGCGTGGCGAGAAGGCCAAGGTGATCGGGGCCGTGCGCCCCTGGTCGCTGGAGGATGCACGGGCCAACTCGGTGCGCGGCCAGTACACCGCCGGCGAGATCGGCGGCAAGGCGCTGCCGGGCTATCGGCAGGAGGCCAATGTGGCCCCGGACAGCAGCACCGAAACCTTCGTTGCGCTCAAGGTGATGATTGATAACTGGCGTTGGGTCGGCGTGCCGTTCTACCTGCGCACCGGCAAGCGCATGAGCGTGCGCGACACCGAAATCGTTATCTGCTTCAAACCAGCGCCCTATGCCCAGTTTCGCGATACCGAAGTCGACGAGGTCAAGCCGACGTACCTGAAAATCCAGATCCAGCCCAATGAAGGCATGTGGTTCGACCTGCTGGCGAAAAAGCCCGGGCCGACCCTGGACATGGCCAACATCCAGCTGGGCTTTGCCTACAAGGACTTCTTCGAGATGCAGCCTTCCACCGGCTACGAGACGCTGATCTATGATTGCCTGACCGGCGATCAGACCCTGTTCCAGCGTGCCGATAACATCGAAAACGGCTGGCGTGCGGTACAACCGTTTCTCGATGCCTGGCAGAAGGACGATGGCATCCAGGCTTACAAGGCCGGGGAAGACGGCCCAGCGGCAGCGGATGCGTTGCTGGCCCGTGATGGCCGCGCCTGGCATAGCCTCGGATGAGTGAGGAGACGATTCACCCCATCCGTTTTTTGTTGAGTGATATGGACGGCACCTTGTTGCTGCCCGATCACAGCCTCAGCCAGCGCACCATCGCTGCCGTGCGGGCGCTGCGCGAAGCCGGGGTGTTTTTCAGCCTGGCCACCGGGCGACCGCCGAGGGCGATGTTGCAGCAGATCGAAGCCCTGGGCGTCGATGTGCCCACGGCGGGGTTCAACGGCGGCACCCTGGTGAACCCGGATGGCAGCATCCTGGTAGCCCACCACTTGCCGGCAGAGGCGGCGTTGATCACCCTGGCACTGTTGTGCGACCAGCCGGAGGTGGAAATCTGGGTGTTTGCCGATGGTGAGTGGCTGCTGCGTGACCCCTCGGGCCCGATGGTGCCTCGAGAGCAGCATGGCCTCGGTTATGCGCCGGTCGTGGTGGAGAGTTTCGAGCCGTTCCTGGGGCGCATCGACAAGATCGTCGCCGCCAGCGCCAATGCACAGTTGCTGGTCGAGCTGGAAGCGCGCTTGCAGCCCAAGGTTGCAGGCTTGGCCCAGGTTTCGCGTTCGCAGCCGGTCTATCTCGATATCACCGCAATGAAGGCCAACAAGGGCGATGCCCTGAAAACCCTGGCTGCGCACCTTGGGGTAGCGCTGGAGCAGACGGCAGCCATCGGCGATGGTGGCAATGATCCTGCGATGTTTGAAGTGGCCGGGTTGTCGATTGCCATGGGGCAGGCAGAAGAGGTGGTCAAACGTCAGGCCAACCTGGTCACCGGCAGCAATGTCGAGGACGGTGCTGCCGAAGCCATTGAACGGTTGATCCTTCACAGCCAGTAACTGACCCCGTACCAGCCCAGCACGCCCATCACCACCGTGTACGGCAGCGCCATCCACACCATGCGCCCGTAGGACAGGCGAATCAGCGGCGCAATCGCCGACGTCAACAAGAACAGGAACGCTGCCTGGCCATTGGGCGTTGCCACGCTGGGCAGGTTGGTCCCGGTATTGATCGCGATGGCCAGGGTCTCGAAATGCTCGCGGCTCATATGCCCGGACACAAACGCCTGCTTGACCTCGGTGATATAGATTGTTGCTACAAACACGTTGTCGCTGATGGCTGACAGCAGGCCGTTGGCAATAAACAGCATGCCCGGCTGCTGGTCGGCGGGCAGGGCCAGCACCCACTGGATCAGTGGGTTGAACAACTGTTGATCATGTATCACCGCGACCACGGCGAAAAACACCACCAGCAGGGCAGTAAAGGGCAGGGCGTCCTTGAAGGCGTTGCCGATGCGATGTTCTTCGGTAATCCCGGTGAAGGCGGTGATCAGTACAATTACCAGCAGGCCGATCAAGCCAACCTCGGCGATATGCAAGGCCAGCCCGGCGATCAGAATCAGTGCAGCCAGGCCTTGGACAATCAGCGCTGCGCGCTGGCGCGGGGTGCGTTCGGCGTTGTCCTCATGGGCGTAGTTGGCCAGCACCTGACGCACGTTGTCCGGCAGCAGGGTGCCATAGCCAAACCAGCGCAGCTTTTCCAGCAGCACGCAGGTCACCAGGCCCGCCGCCAGCACTGGCAACGAGACCGGGGCGATCTGTTGGAAGAACTGGCTGAAGTTCCAGCCCATTTCGTGGCCGATCAACAGATTCTGCGGTTCGCCCACCAAGGTACACACGCCACCCAGAGCAGTGCCGACGGCGCCGTGCATCAACAGGCTGCGCAGGAAGGCGCGGAACTGCTCCAGGTCGGCGTGGTGCAAGGTGGGCAGGTGATGGTCGTCGCTGTACTCGCTGTCCTGGCGTGGATCATTGCCTGAAGCCACCCGGTGATATACCGAATAGAAGCCCACGGCGGCACTGATAATCACCGCAGTAACGGTCAAGGCATCGAGAAAGGCTGACAGGAAGGCCGACAAGAAGCAGAACATCAGCCCCAGCAGCGCTTTGGACCGCACGCCCAGCAGCAGGCGCGAAAACAGGTACAGCAGCAAGTCCTTCATAAAGTAAATGCCGGCCACCATAAACATCAGCAGCAGGATCACCGGGAAGTTATGCAGCAGCTCGTCGTACAGCGCCTGAGGCGTGGTCATGCGCAATAGCAGCGCCTCGACCATCAACAGCCCTCCGGGCATCAACGGGTAGCAGTGCAGCGCCATGGCCAGGGTGAAAATGAACTCTGCCACCAGCAACCAGCCGGCCGCGACCGGACCGAAAGCCCAAAGCACCAGGGGGTTGAGGATCAGGAACGTGAGGATGCTGGCCTTGTACCAACGGGGCGAGTGCCCAAGGAAATTATGGGCGAAGGCCTGGGCCATTGATCCGGACATGGGGTGCTCCTGGGGGCGAGAAGTGCGCAAGGTGCCCGAGGCTCACTGGAAGATCAAGTGATCATGGCATGGCGGCTATATAAAAAGGGCGAGACGAAAGTTTCAGGCACGCAAACCCGTGGCGAGGATCAAACTCACTCGCCACGGGTTTAATAGTCTTAACAAGTTGCAGCCGATATAAGAGGCGACGTTATGTCGCAGTAGCTGCGTTAACTTACTTGGGCATTGCCCAGGACTGTAGCTGATAGCCTTCGCCATTGAGTTCGGCGCGGGCTTGCAGCAGCAGGGTTTCCAATTGTTTTGGATCGGAATAAGTGCTGCAAGGAATCTGTTTGCGCCCGATGCGGTTTTCGGTGCGGTCGATCACGGTCAGGCTCAGCTCGCCAGTACCGTCTTGTGGGGCCCAGGCCACGCAGTGAAAGGGTTGGAAAGCACGGTCTGCGATCAAAAGAGCTTCGTTGATACGGAGCGGGGCGTTCATGGGGTCTTCTCTCTAAGTGCCCAATCAAAAGATGTGCCGTCGGTTGGGCTTACCGTTCGGCTAGTACCTGTACTGATGCACGATGACGGGGTACGGGTCACATGCTAAAACAAGAAAATTCAACTTTTCGTGATTAACGTCATGTAAGCGGCGCTTTTGAAAGGCGTGGAAAGATTCAAATCGCCGCACTAAAGCGGGTTGATAGCCAAATGCCGTATCCCGAGAGCTTTTATCGCGAAACGATACAAGCGTAGTGTCAAGTTCTTGCTAGGGTTATGAGCAGCTCACCCAAACTGTTGTTTCTAAATAACTTTAATGTTTTTGACGCCAAGGAATAGTCATGGTTGTTACACCAGCCCTGCGTCGCTTGCTTGTGGTCGATCCCTGTGACGACTGCCACCAGTTATTGCCTGGTTTGCGGGCGGCTGGATGGGCAGTGGACAGCTGTGCCCTGGATGCCTTGGGCGATCGCACCTGTGACGTCGGATTATTGCGACTCCAGGCCAAACACCTGGAGCGACCCGAGGCGGTCAAGGAGCTGATCAGTCGCAGCGGTACCGAATGGATCGCCGTGCTCAGCCCCGAGATGCTGCGCCTGCAGAACGTCGGCGACTTTGTCTGTGAATGGTTTTTTGACTTCCATACCTTGCCGTTCGATGTGGCGCGCGTCCAGGTCACCCTGGGCCGGGCCTTTGGCATGGCGCGCTTGCGGGGTAAAGGCTGCGCCTATGTGGCCGAGCCCGAACATGAACTGTTGGGTGACAGCCGGCCAATCCGCGAACTGCGCAAACTGCTGGCGAAACTGGCCCCTACCGAGTCGCCGATTCTGATCCGTGGCGACAGCGGCACCGGCAAGGAACTGGTGGCCAAGACCTTGCACCGGCAATCCCAGCGGCACGCCAAGCCATTCGTGGCGATCAATTGCGGGGCTATTCCGGAACACCTGATCCAGTCCGAACTGTTTGGCCATGAAAAAGGCGCATTCACCGGCGCCCACCAACGCAAGATCGGGCGCATCGAAGCGGCCAATGGCGGCACCCTGTTCCTCGACGAAATCGGTGACCTGCCGATGGAGTTGCAAGCCAACCTGTTGCGCTTTCTCCAGGAAAAACATATCGAGCGTGTCGGTGGCAGCCAGCCGATCCCGGTGGATGTCAGGGTGTTGGCCGCGACGCACGTCGATCTGGAAGCGGCCATCGAAAAGGGCACCTTTCGCGAAGACTTGTACTACCGGCTCAATGTCCTGCAAGTGGTCACCGCACCGCTGCGTGAGCGCCATGGCGATGTGGGGATGCTGGCCAATCATTTTTCCCGGTTCTACAGCCAGGAAACCGGGCGCCGTCCGCGCAGTTTCAGCGAGGACGCGCTGCTCGCCATGGGCAAGCATGGTTGGCCGGGCAATGTGCGCGAACTGGCCAACCGGGTGCGGCGCGGCCTGGTCCTGGCCGAAGGGCGGCAAATCGAAGCGGCCGACCTGGGTTTGCAAAGCCAAAAGGCAATCGCGCTGCCCATGGCTACACTGGAAGACTATAAGCACCGCGCCGAACGCCAGGCGCTGTGCGATGTGCTGAACCGCCACAGCGACAACCTGAGTGTTGCCGCCCGGGTGCTGGGGGTTTCCCGGCCTACCTTCTACCGGTTACTGCACAAGCACCAGATCCGCTAGGGCGGGTAAAAAAAGCCCCGTCGCGACCCTTATCGCGGCGGGGCTTTTCCTTATCTCAAACTCACCACTCCCTGTAGGCGCGTTTAGAAGTAGTACGGGAATTTCAGGCTGAAGGTGAAGTCCGGTGCGTCATCTGTCATGCCGATGGCCAGGTTGGGCACGATGGTCAGGTTTTCGCTGGCGGCAATGGTCATGCCGACGTTGAAGTAGCCCGCGTTGGCGTCACTGGACACAACCGACTGCCAATCGCCACCGTCGGGTTTGAGCTTACTCTTGCGCTGGATCAGGTCAGACACCGAGAACGACATACTCATACGCTCGTTCAAGGCAAATGCCACGCCGACACCGAACTGGAAGCTGTCGCCCAGGCGTACCTTGCCGCCGACTTTTTCGTTGACCGTGGAGCTGATGTCGTCAAACGAATCTTCGAAGTTGTGGGTGTAGGAGAGCGAGCCGAACAGCACGGCTGGATCGAAGGTCTTGACCAGGGAAATCCCCGGGGTCACCGACCATACGCCATTGCCGGTTGGCAGGTTCTCCGGCACATAGAGGTTGGTGTTGGACGGCGAGCGTACCAGCTTGATACCGAACGGCTCCTTGCCGGTCGGCGCCTTGACCCGTACCGAGAGTACGGCGTCCGGCAGGGTGGGGGATTCATCGAGGAACTTGTAGGCAACCCCGAAGTTGACGTCGCCGATGGTCGGGTCGCGACTGACCGACTCCTCTGAAGTCGCGGTCCCCGCGCCACCATTGGCGCCCCCGGACTGATAGGTCGATTCGCGGTACACCACGGGGACGTTGACGTCGAACTGCCAACGGTTATCGACGTTGTAGCGGCCCGTCATGTCCAGAGTCCAGTTATCCGCCTTGATGCGATCCAGGTTGATATTGCCGAGGAAGATCGAGTCCAGTGCCAGGAAGCCATTGAGGGTCAATTGCCGGGCATCGTAGCGAGCGTAGGTAATGCCCGTCTCAAAGCTGAACTTGCCATTGCCAAAGAACCCGCTGGCCTCGTTATAGAGGTTGCTGACACTCTGTGCCGGTGCCGAATCATCCTTGAGTGCCTGCCCATAGGAACTGCCGGTTGCACCGCCGGTGCCACTGGCGGCCACCGTACTGCCGCTTTGCTTGAAATCTGCAGGTGACTTGGCCAGGCGCTTGGGCGCGGGTACTGCGGGCTGGTCTTCGACCTGGCGCACCCGTTGCTCCAGGACCGCCAGGGCTTTTTGCTGTACTTCGTAGCGTTGCTTGAGTTCCAGCAGTTCCTGTTTGAGGGTTTCTATATCGGCGTCTGGCGCTGCGTACAACAAGCTCGCGGGCAAGAGCGTACTTAAACAAACAACGGCGCGTAGCGATAACGTTCGATGCATGAAATAAGCCGTCCTTTTCTAATGCGTAAGTGTCGAGGGTCAGCGTAGTTCAATAACCGAGAGTGCGTAGACCCTTGAGTTGGTCCAGGTTGCAGTTCAGTGCCACGTTGTTTAGTCCGTTGTTACCGAGCACGACATTCAGTTGGGTCATGTTATTAACGAAGTTGCTATTGCCTTGCAGAATCGTGCCTTGCAGCACATTGCCGCCGCCGATCTGCTGCACGGCGCTGCCCTGATTATGGTTGGCCTGGATCGCCATCTGCAGGCCGCCGTTATTGGCAGAAACACTCACCTTGCCAGCGGCGCTATTACCAGAGATCGAACCGCCAGCGACCAGGACCTGGCCCGACTGCACCAGATTGGCGGGCGCCAGGCCGTTCTCACTGACATTGATCCCGACGTTGTTATAGGCCGTATTGCCATCGCCCGCGGCGCGTACGGTTTGTGTCACGCCGGCGCCGGTACCCAGCCCGGAGCCGCCGATGACCGTACCGGTACCCGTGGGGCGGTCGCTGCCTTTGCCGGTCTCGCCGGTAGTCTGCACATAGAACTGCGGCGTGATGGTGGAGGAGTCGATCCGCATGTTGGCCTTGACGGTGCTGGTATCGCCTGCGGCGTTGGTCCAGGTGGTGCTCATCACAATACCGAAGCTGACAATCCGCCCCGGCATGACGAAGCGGCCGCGCAGTTGGGCCAGTTCAGCATCATTTATTTCAATCGGCTTGAACGCCGAGGCTGCATAAGCGGGCATTGAGGCTGCCAGGCACAGGACCGTCAGCCAACGGTAAGTGTTCATCATCTGCTCCTGGAGCTTCCTGCTCCTTATGGCGCTTCTAGAAGAAGTCGCTCTGGATGAAACCGAAGTCCATCAGCTCGGCGTCGCCCACGGGCCGGAACTCGTTCATTTTGCCCTTGGCGGTCAACGGTATCGGCGGATCGAGCAGGGCGTTGGCCTTGTCGTAGCCTTCACCCAGCACCGCAAACACGATGCCGTTCCATCCGGCGAGGAAGTCGTCCCGCGAGTAGCGTTTGTTGCCCAGTACCGGGTCGCCGATATAGATCCAGTCTTTCTCTGCCCGCTGCATCACCACAAAGTGCTTGTAGCCACGGATATCCAGGAGCACCACCACCGGAATCTTCACCGTTGTCAGGGTGTCCGCCCCGATCTTGTAGCCCCTGGCCCGCATGCCAATGCTTTCGAGGTAGCGCTTCATGTCCAGCATGGAAAAGCCCTGGGTGCGTACCAGGTCCTGGTCGGCGTTGACCAGCATGCCCTTGATGACGTGTTCTTCATCAACATCCAGCCAGTAGCCCTGGCGCAGGATGGTGGCGAGTGCTGCGGCACCGCAGCTGAAATCGGTTTTCTGTTCCACCAGGTTGGCGAACCGTCGCTCGCGGATGCTCTCGACCTTCTTGAAAATCACCGCACCGCCGGGCATGGCGGAAATCGCCATTTGCCCAGCCCAGGAAGGGCCGGTGAGGGTTAACAGCAGGCACAGGGTCGCGAGGCGCATGATCGAATGACCGGGTGGGCACGGGAATAAAAAAGGGCCTTGTTGCCAAGGCCCTCTGCGTCAGGTCAGAAGCGTACGCCGCTGCCAGCTGCGCACTGGGTGCAACCGCTGCCCAGGGACAGGGAGTTGGATTGCTGGTTGCCAGAACCCGCGGACACGTTGATTCCGATGTTGCCGGAAGCATTGTTGCCCGAGTGGTTGATGGAGGCATCGTTGTTGACGTAGGTCTTGCCCCAGTTGCCGTAGCCTTTGCCAGCCGAAGCAGTGTTGAGGAAGGTGTTGTTCAACGATTCCTGGCTGGTGACGGCCGCAGCGCCAATGTTTTTGCCATCGGAGGTTACGATTGCCAGGTTGTTTTTCTGCTGGTTGCCTTGGCCTGCGGTGACGTTGACACCCACGTTACCCGAGCTGTTGTTCGCCGAGTTGTTCAGCGAAGCATCGTTTTGCGTGCCTTTGTTGGTGAACTTGTTGTCTTTGGATGTTTGCTCGACGTCTACGATCGCGAAAACCGCCAGGGCGTCCTTGGCAGCACTGCTGGTGATGGCAGCGCTGTTGTCTTGTTGGTTACCACTGCCTGCGGCAACGTTGGCGCCCAGGTTACCGTCGCTGCTGTTCAGCGAGCGGTTGGCCGAGGCGTCGTTGTTGGTTTTGGTGTCGTCGAACTTGTTGTCTTTGCTCAGTTGAGTGTCGGTCACGACGGCTGCCACGGTGCCGCTAGGGGCAGGGGTTGGCTTCCACTTATCTTCACTAGCTTGTGCAGCAACAGCCATGAGCGCAGCCAGAGCAAAAACCAGTGGTTTGAGAGCCATTGTAGGTTTCATGGTGTATCTCCTTGCTTCTAATTAGTTGGTTAAGTGTTGGTACGGCCTAACAAACACCTATCAAGCAGTTACTTGATAGTGATACCGAGGGTGTTAGCCATGCGGTTCCCCACCCCTGCACTCTGATTCACCTGTACCACTCCACGGCTGCCGGTGAAGGCCTGGTCGCTGGTAACGACCTGGCGGCTGCCAGTGGTAGAGGAGGATCGGGAGTCTGGTAGCAGCGTCATGTTCTGTTGCGACAGGACGCTGTCATCAATGCTTTGCGGGCCTGGGTTGATGCTGATCCGCACCGCATTGATTGTCTGGTTGTTGGCCCCGGCCGACTGGTTGACGCCCAGTACACCGTTGCCATTGCTGAAAGATGAACCCTGGATCGCCGCGCTGGCATTCAGGGACGGGTCGACCTGGCCATCGAGCCGCTGCACCAGTACGTCAGTGGATTGGCCACCGACCGTAATCGCGCGGCTATTGATCTGCTGTTGCTGGTTGCCGGCGGCCTGGTTGATGGAGGCGACGCCGCTGTACTGCTGGCCGGAGCTGTCGATAAGCGCGTTGTTATTGCTGTCTGCCATCGCGGCGCAGCTACCCAGTACGGCGAGCATCAGCCACGAGCGCTTCATTGCTGGCCTCCCATCAGGCTGCCGATGTTGTTCAGCGGGGCCATGCCACGTTCAATCGTCCCGCTGATCTGTCCGCCCAGGCTGCTGCCACCGCTATGGCCCGCAGCCGCGCCGGCACCCAGCCCGGAGGCGCTGCTGCCATGGGTGGTGCTCAAGCCAGGGAGGGTGCCATTGGGCAGGATGGATCGAGTGATGCTGGAACCACTGCTGACCCCTGCGAAGTCGTTGTCGCTGAGTTCGCCGTTAGTCGTCGAGCGTAGAATCTGCGCGCCAGGATTGGCATTGGCCGTAGTGGGATAAGGATCCGGTCCGAAGGAAGAACGCCCGGCCATATGGCCTTGGACGTTGCGCCCGGTAACGATGACGCCGTTTTCGGCGAGGGCGGGTACGCTCACACTGGCGCTGAGTACACAGCTGATCAGCAGGAGGCTCAGTGAGCCTTGATTGAGAGTTGCCACGGCATCATTCCTTGTTCTGTGACGCTGACCCTAAACAGCGCTGTAAGGAATAGAGCAGGAGCTGTGCCGTTTTTTATATTGACTTGTTTTTCAATGGCTTGGGGCTTCTGGCGGGGCGGGCGTAGGGCGAGGTGTATCAGGCCTGAGACGGGACGCCGGGGAATGACCGGCACCTGGCATAGGCAGACTGGGGGGAAGAGGGTGTTTCAGCAATGCAACACTATTGATGACGAACCGATGAATCCACAGCCAGAGGGGCGTTGCGCGGTGACGGGTGTTTCAAAAGTGGACAGTGCGGCGCGCACAGTTGCCCGGCAATGCACGCCGTGCTGCCTTGGCGAAGGTCAGGTCTTGGGGACTTTGCGCGGTATCGAGTTGAGGACGGTGTTGCCATCCTGGTTCTGGGTCAGGTAGACCGGCAGTACCTTGGGCAGGGACGACACCAGGTGGGTGACTTCATGGATATCGTAGATCCCGCCAATACGGATATTGCCGGTACCGGTATCGGCCAGCATCACCGGTTTGCTCAGGTAACGGTTGATCAGGGGCAGGGCATCCACCAGTGCCAGGTTGTCGAGGATCAACTTGCCGGTGCGCCAGGCCAGCGCCGGATCATGGGGGTTGAATGCCTGTAGCTGTGGTTGCGCATCGCCCCCGTGGTAACTGGCCTGCATTCCGGGAGTGAGGCTCACGCCGCTGTGGCTGGCATCGCTGCTGATCTTCACCGAACCCTCCAGCAACATGACCCGCACCTGGTCGTCGTATTTCCAGACGTTGAACTGGGTGCCTGTCACTCGGATCTGCCCGGTACCGGCGCGCACCACAAACGGGTGTTCGCGGTCATGGCTGACCTTAAAGAACGCTTCACCTTTTTTCAGGGTGGCCCGGCGCTCATCTTTATAGTTGCTGTAGACCAGCTCGGTGCCCAGGTTCAGTTCCACTTCGCTGCCATCGGCCAGGGTCACCTGGCGCAAGCCGTCTTCGGCGAGGTAATGCTCATAGGAACTGGGCAGCCAACCCGCTTCCCAGCCCGTGAAAGCGGCCAGGGGCAGGGCCATCAACGAGATGGCGGCAGCCACTGCATAGGTGCGCCAGCGGCTGGGTGGCGGGACCTGCACCGGGGGCGGGGAGGGCACGTTGCTGCGTGGCAAATGGTCGGCCACATCCCAGATTTCCAGCATGGCCGCATATTCGAAAGCATGCAGGGGATGCGCGTCGTGCCACTCTTCGAACGCCTGGCGTTCGGCCGCCGTGCAATCAAAAGCATGCAGGCGCATACACCAATGCGCGGCAGCATCGGTGACGGCGTCATATTCGGCTTCTGAAAGGGGCTGCTGGGTCATTGGTGCTTCCTGATTTCCTACATTCTAACCTTCCGGGCAGGGTGCCGAGAACAGCCATCATGGCGAATGAGCATCAATGTGGAACTAATTCGTCCTGCAAACACCCTAAAAATCTGGATCTGTAAGTCATTCTCTATAACGGAGTAAGAAAATGCTGAAGAAAACCCTCACTGCCATGCTTGCCACTGCCACTTTGCTCGGTGCAGGCGCCGCCCTGGCCGACAAGCCGGGAGCCGGCTGGATTACCATCGAGAAAGCCATTGAAACCGCCAAGACCAAGGCCGGTTACATTGAGGTCTACCAGGCCGAAGCGGACGACAACGGTTACTGGGAAGTAAAAGGTCGCAAGGCGGACGGTGTTGTCTATGAGGTCCGCATCGACGGTGCTTCGGGCAATGTGTTGCGTGACCAGAAAGACTGACCCCCCACCGGATCAGTTCATCGAATCCCTTCGATTGAAGGCGTCGGGTCCCACTGACGTCCCGGGCGACTGATCATGAGCGCCGCCGAGTCAACATTCGCTTGCCAGGCGGCGAACTCAGCACATAGACGGAACCGTCGAGCACCCGCTTGACGGTTTCCCATCGTGCCTTTACGGCCTTTTTCCCATTGTGTGCTAACGCTCTCCGGCAGTGCCCGGCGTTTGTTAAATAGTGCTGAAGCCGCGTCGGTGGTTGACAGCCCACTTGTCGCGCGTTGTTAATCAACGAGCGAAATCCAGCAGGCTGTTGCCCCCTCCAATAACAATTCCGGAGCTTCAGATGTCAGCCACACCCACCACTGCCGTGACTACTTCAATTGGCTTCACTGAGCTTGTGACGCTGCTCAAGGATATTTTCAGCCGGCATGGCGCCTCGTCTGAGGTTGCCCGCGTATTGGCCGACAACTGCGCCCGCGCCGAGCGGGATGGGGCGCACAGCCACGGGGTGTTTCGCATACCGGGCTATGTCTCGACCCTGGACAGCGGCTGGGTCAACGGCCAGGCGGTGCCAGTGGTCGAGGATGTGGCCTCGGGTTTCGTGCGTGTAGACGCCGCCAATGGTTTTGCCCAACCGGCCCTGGCCGCCGCGCGCCCGTTATTGGTGGCCAAGGCCCGCAGCGCCGGTATCGCGGTACTGGCGATCCGTAACTCCCATCACTTTGCCGCGTTATGGCCGGATGTCGAACCGTTTGCCGAAGAAGGTCTGGTGGCCCTCAGCGTGGTCAATAGCATGACCTGCGTGGTGCCACATGGCGCCGATCGCCCGCTGTTCGGCACCAACCCCATCGCGTTCGCCGCACCACGTGCCGATGGGCCGCCGATTGTGTTTGACCTGGCCACCAGCGCCATCGCCCATGGCGATGTGCAGATTGCCGCCCGTCAGGGTGAGCGTGTGCCGCCGGGCACCGGGGTCGACAGCCTGGGGCAGCCGACCCAGGACCCCAAGGCGATCCTTGAAGGCGGCGCGCTGTTGCCGTTTGGCGGGCACAAGGGGTCGGCGTTGTCGATGATGGTGGAATTGCTGGCGGCGGCCCTGACCGGGGGGAATTTCTCGTTTGAATTCGACTGGTCGAACCACCCGGGCGCCAAGACTCCCTGGACCGGCCAGCTACTGATTGTGATCGACCCCAGTAAAACTGCGGGGCAGGACTTTGCCCAGCGCAGCCAGGAACTGGTGCGACAGATGCATGCGGCAGGGTTGCGGCGCTTGCCCGGCGACCGGCGTCATCGCACACGGGCCAAGGCAGAACGGGAGGGGATTATGCTCGGTGGGGGCGAACTGGCCCGGTTGCGCGAATTAGCGCGGGGCTGAAGGGCGGTGCGGGCTGACCCGCACCGACCCAGGCATCCATCAGTTGCGACGGCCCAGCAGCAAGCCAACCACCAGGCCGAAGCCGGCGGAAATGGCTACGGTCTGCCAAGGGTGGCCACCGATATAGGTTTCGGTGGCATCCACCACCGGCTTGCTGCGCTCACGCACGTTGGACACCGAATCCAGGGCTTGCTTGAGTTTGATCGCGACCTGCTCGCGCAGGGTTTCACCTTCTTCTCCCACCAGCGACGCGCTGCTCTTGAGCAGTTTGTCGGACTCTTCGATCAGGGCCTGGAGTTCGCTGAACGCCTGGTCCTTGATTTGCTCTTCGACAGCTTGGGCGGCGGTTTTACGGGCCATTGAGTAGCTCCTTGCGGGTAAGTGGGCAGTGAACAATGGAGTCTTGCAGCAGGCTAAAAGTTGCAGTTTTTTTTCGCCCGGCATCGGGCCGATGAAAAATCCGAATTCGGACCTTTCGACCTACAGTGTAAGATGTCACCTATTTGTGCAGCAGGTAAATCCACATGAGCTTCAATCTGGCCAACAAGCCCCTCGCCGAGCGCGCCGCGCTTGAAGATGAAAAGTCCCGTCTGTATGACCTGTGGCAAAGCAACCTGGGCAAGGCCAAGGGCGAGGGCGCACGGTTGTTTGGCGAGCGCGCCAAGCGCAAGGGTAAATGGGCCGAATGGGTGCGTTCCGAGCTGGACGGCATGTCACCGCCGGAATTTGCCAACATGGTGCGCAGTGAAGTCAATCGCCTGATGGCCGCCAAGTAAGCACGGGCTGATCGGTGCCTACAGGGGTTGTTTCAACCATTCTTCGCGGGTGATTTCCCAGATGTCCTTGGGGAACGCCCCCTCCACGAACTGCCCTTCTTCCGTGCGGATCAAGCGCATCCCGGTTTTTTCGGAAAGCCTGCGTGAGCCCAGGTTCGGCGCTGCCTTGGGCACCCGCAGCACGGGGCGCCCAAGCACCGTGAACCAATACGCGGTCACTGCCGCGCTGGCTTCGCTCATCAATCCCTGGCCCTGCCATTGCGGCGCGAGCCAGAAGCCCCGGTTGTTGTCCAGCTCATCCATCAGGCTCACATTGCCGATCAACTGCCCGGGGGCCTCGCGCAGGCGGATCGACCAATGCCACTCGCGGCCCTGGGCCATGGCAGGCAAGACCACCTGTTCCAGGTAACTGCGCGCACCATCGGCCGGGTAGGGCCAGGGCACCAGGGCATTGAGGTAGCGCACCACTTCCCAGTGGGGGAACTGCTGCTGTATGCCCTCGGCGTCGTCCAGGGTCAGCGGTTGCAGGATCAGGCGTTCGGTGTACAGGGTGGGCAAGGTGTCCATGCTATTTACCAGGTCACGGTGTTGGGCAGGTCCAGGGTGCCACGATCGACAAAGCGCATCGTGCCAAACAACCCGCCCGCCAGCTTGCCGCGCAATACATAGGGCAGGTTGTTCAAACCCTGGGTCTGGCTCAGGCCCAGGGTCTGACGCAACACCGAAAACGCTGAAACGCTGACCGGGACGGTCAGAACGGTCTCGGAAAAGCGCGGGATGGATCCCTGTTGATCACTCACCCCAGCCGCCAGCGGCCGGCCATTGACCTCCAGGTCCAGCGCCACGCCGTTGTAGTCGATCGCGGTTTCGTTGGGGTTCTGCACCCGCAACTTGACCGCGAAGCGCACTTCCAGATCCTGGCTTTGCAGCGGCTCGATTCCCACCACATTGATATGCAGCGGGTCGCGGTTGGGGAACAAAGCGCAGGCGCTCAGGCTGAGCAATATCAGAGACAGGGTCAGGCCGATCAATCTGCGCATAAGGGTTCCTATTTCGTGGGTTCCGGATCCTGCATGACCTTGAGGGTAGAGGCTTCCGGGTCAAATTCATCTTCTTCCAGCTCTATGAACTCTTCAGGCAGGAAAATGTTCAGCAGGATCGCACAGAAGGCACCGACGGTAATCGGCGACTCGAAGATGTTGTGCAAGGCCTTGGGCAGCTCGCGCAGCACTTCCGGTACTGCCGCCACGCCCAGGCCCATCCCCAGGGAAATCGCCACGATCAGCACATTGCGCCGATGCAGGCCGGCTTCGGCAAGGATCTTGATCCCGGCCACCGCCACCGTGCCGAACATGATCAGGGTCGCGCCACCCAGCACCGGCTTAGGCATCAATTGCAGCACCGCGCCAATCATCGGAAACAGACCCAGCAATACCAGCAGCCCGGCAATGAAATACGCCACATAGCGGCTGGCCACGCCGGTCAACTGGATCACCCCGTTGTTCTGGGCGAAGGTCACCATCGGCAGGCTATTGAAAGTGGCGGCCATTACCGAGTTCAGGCCATCGGCCAGCAGGCCGGACTTGATGCGCTTGATATACAGCGGGCCCTTGACCGGTTGCTGGGAAATCATCGAGTTGGCGGTCAGGTCGCCGGCTGCTTCCAGGGGGGAAATCAGGAAGATCACCGCAACCGGAATAAACGCCACCCAGTCGAACGAGAACCCGTACTTGAATGGCACTGGTACGCTGACCAGCGGCACCTGGGGCAACGCCGCCAGATCGACACGCCCCAGCCACCAGGCCACCACAAAACCCAGGGTCAGGCCGATGACAATCGAGCCCAAACGCAGGAACGGGTTATTGAAGCGGTTAAGTACCACGATAGTCAGCAACACCAGGGCCGCCAGCCCCATATTGCCGGCCGCGCCCAGGTCTGCCGCGCCATAGCCGCCGGCCATGTCGGTCACGGCGACCTTGATCAGCGACAGCCCCATCAAGGTGATGATGGTGCCGGTGACCACTGGCGTGATCAGCTTGCGCAACTTGCCGATGAACTGGCTGAGCACCACTTCGATAAATGCGGCAAAAAAGCAGATGCCAAAGATCGTCGAGAGAATTTCATCGGTACCGCCGCCCCGGGCCTTGACCATGAAGCCGGCACTGAGAATCACGCTGATAAACGAGAAGCTCGTGCCTTGCAGGCACAGCAAGCCCGAACCCACGGGGCCGAAGCGCCGCGCCTGGACAAACGTGCCCAGGCCGGAGACGAACAGCGCCATGCTGACCAGGTAGGGCACTTCGCTTTCCAGGCCCAGCACACCACCGACGATCAGGGTCGGGGTAATGATCCCGACGAAGCTGGCGAGCACGTGCTGCAGGGCGGCAAATACCGCAGCGGTGAAGTGCGGGCGGTCTTCCAGACCGTAGATCAGGTCCGATTTATAACGGGGGCGGGGGGCTTGAGCGTCAGACAAGATACGTGCTCGGGTCAGAAAATGGACGCGCAGGATGCCAGAAAGCGTCCACTGTCAAAAGTGTGAAAAAATATTTCTCCAAGCCCCGCAAAAAAACCTCAAGTCTGCCGATACCTCCTATAGGCCCACACAACCTTTATAACAGTGGCGCCGAACCGTTATCTCCGCGCGTTGACGCTGAGTGACCGTGTCGCGGCAAGGACGCTCGCAGCCATCCCTTCTTGAGAGCTTTCCTATGTCCCTCCGTAATTTGAATATCGCACCTCGGGCGTTTCTCGGTTTTGCGTTTATTGCGTTGCTTGTGATTGTTCTGGGGGTGTTTGCCGTCAACCGTATGACGCTGATTCGCCAGGCCGCGCTGGATATGGGGGCTAACCAACTGCCGAGTGTCGGTTACCTGGCCAATATGACCGAGAACGTGTTGCGCCTGCGCATTCTGTCGTTTCGGGTCCTGGTCAATCGCGAACCGGTCGCCCTGCAGGAGGCCCAGGTGCGCATCGGGGTGCTGGTCGACAAGGCGCGCCAGGCCCAGGCGGGTTATGCCGCGCTGCCGGCCGGCGCTGAAGAAGCCGCGCTGTACAAGACTTTTGCCGCCACGCTGGACAACTACCTCAAGGCCCAGGCTGAAATGCTGACGCTGTCCCAGCAGAACAAAGTCGAGGAGATGCGGGCCCTGATCAATAGCCGGATCAAAGACGGTACGGATCAGATGGGCGAGCAACTCAATAAGCTGATTGCGATCAACGCCGCCAATGCCAAACAGGCCGGGGAAGACGCCGGGCGCAGCTACAGCGATGCCATCAGCGGAATTGTCGCGGTGTCGGTGGTGGCGGCGCTGATGACCGTATTGCTTGCCTGGTTGTTGACCCGCAGCATCGTCACACCGCTGCGCAAGGCGGTGGCCGCCGCCGAAACCATCTCCAGCGGCGACCTGAGCAAGGTCATTGCGGACGACGGCCAGGATGAGCCGGCGCGCCTGATCGGTGCCCTGGCTACCATGCAGAACAACCTGCGCCAGACCATCCAGCATATTGCCGGTTCAGCCACTCAACTGGCGTCGGCGGCCGAAGAGCTGAGCGCGGTGACCGAGGAAGCCTCCAAGGGCTTGCAGCAGCAAAACAATGAAATCGACCAGGCCGCCACTGCCGTCAATGAAATGACCGCCGCAGTGGAAGAAGTCGCGCGCAATGCGGTGTCCACCTCCGAAGCCTCGACCCAGTCGAACCAGGCCGCGCGGGAAGGGCGCGATCGTGTGGTGGAAACCGTGGGCGCGATCCAGACCATGACCCAGGACGTGCAGGATACTTCGGTGCTGATCGAAGGCCTGGCGACCCAGGGCCGGGATATCGGCAAGGTGCTGGACGTGATCCGTGCGATTGCCGAGCAGACCAACTTACTGGCCCTCAATGCCGCCATCGAAGCCGCACGTGCCGGTGAGGCCGGGCGCGGGTTTGCCGTGGTGGCCGACGAAGTGCGTGCCCTGGCCCATCGTACCCAGCAGTCGACCCAGGAGATCGAGAAAATGGTGGCCGGGATCCAGAACGGCACAGGGGAAGCGGTGCAGTCCATGCAGCAGAGCAACCAGCGCACCCAAAGCACCCTGGAAATGGCCCGCGCCGCCGGCGTGGCACTGGAGCAGATCACCCAGTCCATCAGCCTGATCAACGAGCGCAACCTGGTGATTGCCAGCGCGTCCGAAGAGCAGGCCCAAGTGTCCCGCGAAGTGGACCGCAACCTGGTGAATATCCGCGACCTGGCGACGCAGTCGGCGGCCGGGGCCAACCAGACCAGCGCCGCCAGTCATGAACTGTCGCGCCTGGCGGTGGATTTGAATGCGATGGTGGCGCGGTTTGTGATCTAAGCAGGGAGGACTTGGGTGGCTGGCATACCGCTATCGCAGGCAAGCCAGCTCCCACATTTGATTGATGGTGTGGCCCAGACTTGTGCCCCGCCGAACATCCCTGTGGGAGCGGGCTTGCCCGCGATAGCGGTGGTCCAGTCACTGTTTTCGGTGGCTGACAAAAGGGCGTTGGGTCGGGCTGTCAGGCTCCCACATTTGATTGATGGTGTGGCCCAGACTTCTGCCCCGCCGAACATCCCTGTGGGAGTGGGCTTGCCCGCGATAGCGGTGGTCCAGTCACTGTTTTCGGTGGCCGACACACGGACATTGGATCGGGCTGTCAGGCTCCCACATTTGATTGATGGTGTGGCCCAGACTTCTGCCCCGACGAACATCCCTGTGGGAGCGGGCTTGCCCGCGATAGCGGTGGTCCGGTCACTGTTTTCGGTGGCTGACACACGGGCATTGGGTCGGGCTGTCAGGCTTTCCATACGCTGAAATTGACCAGGTTTTTCGGCCGCTCGCCCGCCAACGCCGCCAGCAGATTATCCACCGCACACCGCGCCATCGCTTCACGGGTCTCGTGGGTGGCCGAGCCGATATGCGGTGTCGCCACCACGTTATTCAAACGCAGCAACGGCGAGTCGTGGTTCAACGGCTCACGCTCAAACACATCCAGCCCCGCCGCGCGGATCGTGCGCTGTTCCAGGGCTTTGATCAGTGCCGCCTCATCCACTACCTTGCCCCGGGAGATATTGATGAAAATCGTCTCCGGGCCCATCTGGGCGAATTCCTTGGCGCCAATCAACCCCTGAGTCTGTGCAGTCAACGGCAACGTCAGGCAAACAAAGTCAGCGTGTTGCAGCAACTCCGGCAAGCTGCAGTACCGCGCGCCGAAACGCTGCTCCACCAAAGGTTTGGGCGAATGGCTGTGGTAAATCACCGGCATGCCAAAGCCAAAGTGCCCACGCTGGGCCAGGGCTTCACCAATGCGCCCCATGCCAATGATGCCCAGGGTCTTGCCGTGCACATCGCTGCCAAAGTGCAGGGGGCCGATGTTCTGGTTCCAGTTGCCGGCGCGCACCATATTGGCCAGCTCCACCACGCGTCGGGCGGTGGCGAGGATCAGTGCAAAGCCGGTATCGGCCGTGGTTTCGGTGAGTACATCCGGAGTGTTGCTGAGCAAAATGCCGCGTTGGGTCAGGTAGTCGATGTCGTAGTTATCGACGCCCACCGAAACACTGGCCACGGCTTCCAGGCGCGGCGCCAGGTCCAGCAGTTGCGCATCCAGGCGCAAGCTGGCCCCCAGCAGGCCGTGGGCACTGGGCAGTGCCTCACGCAGTTGCGCCAGGCCCGCGGGGTCGAGGGATTCGATCAAGGTCACCTGGGCCGCTTCATGCAAACGGGCCATCAACGGTGCGGACAGTTTCTTGTACAGCACGACATGCTTTTTCATCAGGTTCTTACCTTCAAATCCAGGGAGTGCAACGGTGCTGCCGGGGACGGCTCCCGGGCACCGGTCTTGAGGAAAATCGTCAGCACCACCGACAGCAGCAACGCGCCGCTCATCAGCAGGTACGACGCACCGGGCGAGCCGGTGCTGCTATTGAGATAACCCACCAGGTAGGAGCCGCCAAACGAACCGAGGGCGCCCATGCTGTTGATCAAGGCCATGGCGCCGCCGGCGACGTTGGCCGGGAGGATTTCCGGGACGATGGCAAAAAACGGCCCGTAGGGCGCATACATGCAGGCGCCGGCGATCACCAGCAGGGTGTAGGACCACCAGAAATGCTCGGCCCCCAACAAGTAGGAACCATAAAACGCCACGGAGGCGATCAGCAGTGGTGGCCATACAAAGCGCTTACGCTTTTGCAGCTTGTCCGAGCCCCAGGACACCACCAGCATGCCGATCACCGCCGCCAGGTAGGGCAGCGCCGACAACCAGCCGGCTTCGACCATGTCCATTTTCAGGCCGGCCTTGAGGATAGACGGCAGCCACAGCACAAAGCCGTAGACGCCGATGCTCCAGCAAAAGAATTGCAGCGCGAGGATGATCACCTTGGGCGAACGGAAGGCTTCGGCATAGTTCTTCACAGCCTTGAGCCCGACCTGTTCGGCGGCCAGGGCGGTTTCCAGGTCGTGTTTCTCGCCAGCGCTCAGCCACTTGGCATCGGCTGGGCGCTCATCGGCCAGGCGCCACCAGATAAAGGCCCAGAACACCGCCGGCAGGCCTTCGATGATAAACATCCAGCGCCAGCTGTAATGCTGTACCAGGTAGCCGGATACCACCGACATCCACAGCATGGTCACCGGGTTGCCGAGGATCAGGAAGGTGTTGGCCCGCGAGCGTTCGGCACGGGTAAACCAGTGGCACAGGTACACCAGCATCGCCGGCATCACGGCGGCCTCCACCACCCCGAGCATAAAGCGGATGGCGATCAACATATAGGCGTTGGACACCACGCCGGTGAGGGTCGCCAGGCCGCCCCAGAGGATCAGGCTGACGAAAATCAGTTTCTTCACGCTACGCCGCTGGGCATAGATCGCCCCCGGTACCTGGAAGAAAAAGTAGCCGAGGAAGAACAGCGCACCGAGCAGCGAGGACATGCCCGGGGTGATCATCAGGTCTTCGGCCATCCCGGAGGCGGCGGCGAAGCCGTAGTTGGCACGGTCCAGGTACGCCAGGCTGTAGGTGATAAACACGATGGGCATGATGTACCACCAACGGCGGGTGGCGAGTTTCAGGTTGTTCATGGGGTTGCTCCTGAGCTTGTTGTAGTTGTGGCAACAGGTAACGGTTGTCGGTCCGGATCAGCCGGCTTTTTGCCAGGCGGGCAGGTCGGCGCGCAGGGGCAGGCCTTCCATATCGCCGCGACTCTGTACTGCGCGGCTGCCGATCCAGTTGGCGCGCTGTACCGCCTGGGCCAGGCTGAGGTTTTCCAGGAGGGCGCTGATCAGGCCCACGGCAAAGCCGTCGCCGGCCCCCACCGTATCCACCACCTTGGCCACCGGCACGGCTGCGACAAAGCCCTGGTCCAGTTGGCTGCAGTAGTAGGCACCGTGGGGGCCGAGCTTGATGGCTACGGCTTCCACGCCCAGGTCGAGGTAGAAGGCGGCAATATCCCCGGGATCTTCGAAACCGGTCAGCAGCCGACCTTCGCTCAGGCCCGGCAATACCCAATGCGCCAGGCCGGCCAGGGCGTTGACTTCGCGGATCATTTTTTGCTCGCTGGGCCATAGCGAAGGGCGCAGGTTCGGGTCAAAGGACACACTGCGGCCGGCCGCGCGCATCTGGCTCATCAACTCGCGCGACAGTTCGGCGGTGGCGTCCGACAGCGCCGGCGGAATCCCGGTGGCGTGCAGATGGCGCGCCGTTAGCAATTCTGGAGTGATTGCGGCGCTGGACAAGTGACTGGCCGCCGAGCCACGCCGGAAATACTCGACCTGGGGATCGTCGCCGCTCTCTTCCCGGGACTTGAGCTGAAAGCCGGTGGGGTGCGCGGGATCCACCGCCACATGCCGGCAATCCAGGCCTTCACGCTCCAGGGCCGCGACCACAAACCGCCCCAATGAGTCATGACCGACCCGGCTCAGCCAGGCGACGTTGAAGCCCAGGCGTGACAACCCGATCGCCACGTTACTGTCGGCCCCGGCGATGCGCTTTTCGAAGTGGCCGACCTGGGCCAGGTCGCCGGTTTGTTCGGCGACAAACATCGCCATGGTTTCGCCGAACGAGAGGATATCGATCTCAGACATGGGCATTCTCCACACGCGGTTGGCCAAGGTGGGCGAGGGCGGCGACCTGCTCGGCGGTGACCGCCACCAAGTCGTCGCCTTGCAGCGGGAATTCCACCGCGCGGCTGATACCTTGGGGCATCAGCTGCAGCAATTGTTCCCATAGATGCAGGTCGGCGCTGCCGGGCGGCAGAGCTACCAACTTGCCGTCGGCGCGGCGGGCCACGGCCTTGCAATGCAGGTAATCCACATGCCGGCCCAGCAAGCGTGCGGCGGTACGTGCGGACTGGTCTTGCCAGTGCCAGTTGCCGATATCGAAGGTCATTTTCACCGGCACCGCCAGGCGCTCGGCTTCATCGAAGAAGCGTTGCATCGGCTCGATGCGCCCGCCGTGCAGGGTCTGGTCGTTCTCCACCAGTAAGCGCACCGGGTGGCGGTTGAGCAGGGCGCTGAGGCTGTGCAGGTCGTTGGTGTCGGTGAAGTAACCCAGCGAAACCTTCAACCAGCGCGCACCGAACGCCTGGGCCCGGTCGAGGGTGGCGGCCAGCTCCGAATTGGCTTGGGCACGCCCGGCGACCCACAGCTCCAGGGGCGACGAAAACACACACTCCAGATCTTGCGCGGCGGCGGCCTGGGCCAGTTCGCCGGGTTGTTCGCTGGTCAGCAGTTCTTCACGCCATTCAATACGCCTGGCCCCGGCAGCGGCCAGCAGCTCGACGAAACTCAACTGGCCGCGCTGGCGAACCAGGTCGGCGCCGTAGCTGGAAAGGCTGATGGAAACGGGATATCTATGCATTTTTATTGATCTCTGAAACCGGTTTCATTTGTAGATAAAAAAATGCCCGTGCAGGCGGTTATGCCTACACGGGTTGGGTTGAGCCTCGCACGATCAGTTGCGGGGCAAAATCCAGGGAACGGGTCGCCGAGGTATCGCCGCGCAACCGCTTGAGCAAGCACTCAAAAGCGCTGGCGCCAATGGCTTCGGTCGGCTGGGCCAGGGCGGTGATGCCGCTGCCTACCAGTGGGTACCACTCCAGGTCATCCAGAGCGATCAAGCCAACGTCCTCGAACAATCGGCAACCCAACTCGCGCAGGGCTTTGCTACAGGCCAGCGCGGCAATGCCGTTGGCACAGAACAAGGCTTTGGGCCCGGCTTGGCCTGCGCCCAGAAACGTCTGCAAACGCTGGGGCAGGTCGAGGTCTATCTCCAGTACAGCGCCGTGCATTTTTTTGCGACGGCTGATCTGGGCCTGGAAACTGTCCATGCGCTCAATCCGCGAGCTGGTGCCATCGGCGGCCTCGCTGATCAGCAAAATATCCCGATAGCCCTGTTGCTCCAGGTGATCCAGGGCCATGCCCACGGCCAGTGGGTTATCCAGGCCCACCAGGTCGCTGTGCAGCGCCTCGACCTTACGGTCCACCAGCACCAGGGGCATTTCCCGTTGCAGCTCGAGTAACTGGTCGCGGTGATGGCCCAGGGTATTCACGATCAGGCCTTCGATGTTATAGGCGCGCAACGCCGCCAGGTGCTGGCGCTCCTGCTCGTCATCGCGGTCGGTGTTGCACACCACCAGGCTGTAGCCGTGCTGTCGGCAGGCGGTTTCCACGCCATGCATCACGGCAATCGAATAGGGGTTGCGGATATCCGCTACCAGCATGCCGATCAGGCGCGTGCGTCCACGTTTCAGACCACGGGCCATCTGGTTGGGGCGGTAGCCCAGGTCATCAATAGCCTGTTCGATACGTTGGGCGATGGCGTCGGACAGCAGGGCGCGGTCGTCGCCGATAAAGCGCGACACGCTGGCCTTGGATACGCCGGCGCGCTGGGCTACATCAAGCATGGTCACGCGGCTGCGCTGGGCGGCGGAGAATGAAGTCACGGCGGGGCCTTTCTTATTAGTGTGAGGTGGCAGTGCGCTGGGCATTGAAACCGGTTTCAGAAAACACCAGTCAGCCAGTCTCGTCAAGAAAATATTTGTTGGGATCGGTATGAAGTCAGGCCGCTCAAACCGACGAGCGGGGAGCGCACCTGTTAGTTCTGACAGTATCCGCAGCACCACAGGAGGTGTTCAATTGCCCCAACAGAGCCGCAAGCGCCGTGATCAGGTGATGCATAGGCGTGTAAAGGGAGGTTTGGATGAGCACCCACAATGCTGGCCAATCGAGCGCGAATGGCCCCCAAGGCCCAGGAGGCAGCCTGGCGATTGACGCGCCCATCGTCGTCGACGCGCTGCCTGATGGGTTGGTGCCGGTGCAATTTTACTTCTCTGATCTACAGCTTTTGATTCCCACTCCCTGGGCGTTTCTACCGGGTCCGGGCAGAGACCAATATGTCGTGTTCGAGTGGAGCGTCCGCGGTGCCCGCCCGGTCGACACGCCACCGGTGTTGCTGCCTAACCCGATGACGGCCGCCGACTTTCCCTACCCGATGCAGATACCCCAGGCATTTTTGCTGAACAGTGCAATTATTGATCTGACGTTTCGCATCCATAACGGCACGCCGAACAGCCCCAGCGTCGATAGCTCTGAGGTTGTGACGATCAGGATCGACCGCGATGCGCCCGGTGGCGGTGCGTTGCTGCCACCGGCCATTTTCCCCATTGATCCGATTACCGAGGCCTACCTGGTCGCCAACCCCCTGGTGCCCATGGAAATCCCGCAGGGATATTTGGGGCGTGAGGTCGGTGATCAGGTGCCGATGTATTTTTCAGACATGAATATCTTGCCAACCGGCGCGCCGACCCTGGTTTCTGCACCGTTGGCCAGCGCCACCGGCCGCATATTCGTGGACGTGCCCAGCGAGGTGTTCCGTCGTTTTCCGGGGGCGCTCTGGATCTTCTGCTTCTATCGCCTGCAAGACCGTGCCGGCAACATCAATCCGATGTTTTCACTGGTGGCGCAAGTCAGGCTGCAAACCGACCTTCCACCCTCCAACTACCCTCGGCCCCGTTTCCCGCAATCGGAGTTGCATCCTAACGGCTACTTGACCTGCAGCACCCAGCCTCCGATCTGGTTCGGTGTCGAGGTGTTCATAGCCCCTCACGCGGACATCCGTTCTGGTGATCTGATTACGCTGCGGTTCCAGGGGTACGGGCTGTACCCGGATGTCAATCCAGACCCCAATATCGTGGAAACCCTCACGCATTACTGGGATGAGGTCAGCGATGCGTCCGGCTATGCCTTCTGGATACTCGATGTCGAGCGCTTGATTCGGCCCCTGAAAAAAAACGCCGGAGGAGAAGCTCATTACACGGTGTCCAGGGGAGGCGTGATCATTGGCCGGTCTGCTTCTAGGTATGTGCCGTTCGATCGGGTAGTGAATACCTCGCCCCCCCCGCCAAACCCCATCTACTGCTGGATTGACGGCAATGGCCCAGAACCCTGATTGCGAGTGCTTTGCGTCATGAGTGTTGGAACACCGCGTACGTTTCACTGAACTTCTGACGGGTAAATCCAAAGTTGGTTTGTTTGGCCGCATGTCATACGGCTGGGAAGAGTGTTGCTGCGATTTCAGTCACCTGGCAGTCACTCAAGCAGCGGGGCGATGGCCGTCCGGCCACTTCATGAGTGTTTGTGCGATGCCTACATTAAGTACTAAGGAGAGACTGATATGAGCAGCAACCCTGACGTCACCATTACATCCGAACCTTTGGTTATTGATGCGCCCACGATTGCAGAGGCACTGGATAATGCAACGGGTCTTATTCCAGCGGCCGTTGCTCGTGCGGGTATCACCGTGGAGTGCCGAACCGGGCGGATCTCGGTACCGACCGACTGGCTGGGTATTCAAATTCGCACAACCACCGATCCGGTGCCCACTTGGCGGCCCTTTCTGGAACCATTCCAGATCAACTTGGACCCCGTGCCTGCAATCATCGATAGATACATTCCGGCGCCGTCTCCCGAGTTTGAGTTCCCGCATGGCTTTTATGAGATCAAAGTCGTGCAATACCGCAATTCCAATGGCACACCAGGTGCTGCGCGGGACGAGTCCAACCCTGCCGCGTTTCGCGTCGATCTGATTGCGCCCTACGCTGTAGCGTCGTCACGTGAACAACCCACCGTTCCGATGCTGGCTAATGCGCCAGCGGGGACCATTATCGACAATGCGTTCCTGATAAATCATGGCGGCGTGGAGATTGTTATCCCCCGCAACACCTTCAGTCCCCAGCCTGGGCGATTCGAAGCGGGGGACATAGCTAACGTTTACTTCAGCCCGGTAATGGACCCACGACCAGAGTATCTGGTGAGCGGCCCAGGTGTGCCTCTGCTACCACCACCCGACAACAGCACCTTCTTCCTGCCCGCCAGCCAGATCATCTTGAGTGGGCTTTATTATTTTTTCTACACCATGGTTGACCGGGCAGGGAATATCAGTCGCCCATCGTTCAATGAGTTTCGCACGGTCTCGTTACTGACCGACCCCGTACTATTGGAGCCATTCCTACCGCTTGCGCCGGCCCCACGTGACGGTAGCACTGATGATGTGCTCAGCATTGCGGACTTTGTGCTGGGCATTAAACTCCATATCGAACAGTATCTTAATTTCGCTACAGGACTGGACAAGTTCGAGACGCAATGGGAAAGCCAGCCCTTTGGCCCGCAAACCACTGAACTCACGGGCTTCCCGGTAGTTTTCAGTAATATGAATGATGCGATCAAGGCCGCCTATACCGCGACGCTAGGTCCTCAGACGGTAAGCGTGCGTTACCGGACTGATCGCAACGGTGTGTTCTTCCTCTCACCCGCTAAAAACGTCCGGCTCGACTTGTCGGTAGAAGGGCCTGTACTGCCGGGCACACTGGAACCAGGCGATATGAACCCTGGGCTGAACCCGGCACAAGTGTTTGGCGAGGACTCACAGGAGTTGAATACCCTGCGCATTGGCGATGCGGACCGACCTGTGACTATTGTGATTCGACTCTGGACCATTGCGGCACTGCCTCATCCAGGCAATCAGTTTTACTTGTATTGGGGCGCCTCCAAAGAGCGTGTCGGGCCTTTCCCTTTAAGCACTACGGTTCCTGGCGAGGACGCGAGGTTTATCATTCCCTGGGCGGTGGTTGCCCGCCACGGGAACAATCTGCAGCCTGTCAGCTATTCTGTCATTGGCCCCGGGACTATCAATGAGAACCCGTCGCCCCTTACCACGGTCAATGTGATCGATGCCGTGACGGTGGAACTGGCGCCGGCAAGGTATGAGAATCTCATCGCTGGCGAATGGACCTGTCAGTCGCTGGTACAACGGATGCCTGGCTCGCCGCCGGTCCTGGCTGCCATGCTTTTCATTCCGGGCGATGTCAGGCTGGTAGTGGGCAATACTGTGGAGGTTACGGTCACTATCACCAACCAGTACCCCCAGCTCCCACCGGGCCCCTTTGTAGAGCCTATTACAACTGCGCCCTTGACCGCTGCCGATGTGGCCAACGGTTTTTATGTCGATATCATTTACCGTCCATTCCTGGCTCAAGCGCCGTTCGGCCCTTGCGAGGTCACCTACACCACGAACGTGGCGGGTGGAGGCATCGGTCGCGGGCGGTTGGCCGAAGTATTCACCATACTCTCCAACCCTGACTCTTTCTGTGATGGCATATCTGCTTAACCTACGAATCAACGCCTCCAAGTCTACAAACTGCTGAAAGCACAAAAGGGAAGCATGGCTTCCCTTTTGTGCATCTGGTAGCAATGGACTACGGCTTGTGGACGGATCAGTTTGCCAGTTGTGCAGTTTTCCATGCCACTGCGGTGCCTATACCTAAGCTTTGCTCGGATTAGTCCTACAGTCATCAGTACGTTCACTACGTAACCTCTGCGCCTTACAGGTGAGGCTTCATTCCGCGGGAACGAGCCAAGCCGTTTTTACAGGCGCTACCCAGAGAGTGAACCCCCGATGTCATTACCTACCAGATTCGAGCTCAAGCCCTTGAGCAAGATGATGCATGTTCCAGCCATTAGCGTGCTTCTGCTTGCAGCGATGCACACCAGCGTCCAAGCGGATCAACTGATCGGTGAGTCAAGGACCATTGGCCCCCATGAGATGAAAAATGATTGGCAGTTGGATCATAAGTCCGAGCTGACCGTCAACGGTGCTCGCGCCGGAAATATCCTGGCCAACGACTCGACGCTGAATGTCAATACCGGCAGCCGGATCGAAGATATCCGTGCGACGCAGGGCTCCACCGTCAACGTTGACGGCGCCACTGTTGAATCCAACCACTCGATATGGGGGGCGGTGCGCCTGGATGACAGTGCGGCCATCATTCGCAACAGTGCCATCATCAGCCACACAACTTTCGGTTTGCAGGCGTACCAGAGTTTCAATTCCGACAAGGGCGGCATTGCCCAGGTGTTCAACAGCATCATCCGGGGGGAAAAGAGCGGGGCAATAGCCACGGGCAATGCTGAGTTGCACTTCAATCAGAACACTGTGGTCGAAGGCACCGGCGCCGATAGTGATGGCGTGTGGCTCGACGGTGCAACCGCGACTGCCAGCCAAAGCAGCATCATCGGCGGCAAGAATGGCGTGTTGTTTACCAACGAAGCTGGCAGCAGCGATGCCGGCAAACTGGTGCTGGATAACTCCAGCGTCGAAGGGCGCAACGGCTCGGCCATTGTCGTGGAAGGTCACCCTGGCGAGGAGATGGAAGTTGAAATCGACGTGCGCAACGGCTCAACCCTGACCGGTGGCAATGGCGTGCTGCTGGAAGTCAACGGCGGTGCCCAGGCGAGCATGAATGTCGATAGCAGCCGGTTGAAAGGCGACGTCATTGTCGAAGATGGCAGCACGGCACATTTGAACCTGGAAAACAGCTCCGGGCTCAAAGGCCAGCTGCAGAATGTCACCAGCTTGAACGTAGGCAATGGGTCGTACTGGGAGTTGACCGCCGACAGCCAGGTGGGTGCCTTGAACCTGGTGGACGGTACGGTGATATTCGGCCACACCGATGCGTTTTATCAGTTGGACCTGGACAGTCTCGACGGCAACGGCACCTTCGTCATGGGTACCGATTTTGCCAACGGCATCACGGACTTCCTGAACATCAGCGGCGAAGCCAACGGCAGTCACAGCCTGTTGCTCGCAGCCAGCGGTACAGAGCCGGTCAACCCCGAAGCGATTCGTATCGTGCATACCGGCGGGGGTGACGCGCAGTTCTCACTGGCGGGCGATGTCGTCGACGTGGGTGCCTATTCCTATGGTCTGAAAAAGGATGGCACCGATTGGTTCCTCGACCCGAACAACCGCGTGATCAGCCCGGCTACTCGCTCGGTCATGGCGTTGTTCAATACCGCCCCCACGGTCTGGTACGGCGAGGCGACTTCCCTGCGTACGCGCATGGGCGAGCTGCGTTTCGAGCCTGGTCAGGCGGGTGTGTGGATGCGTGGTTATGGCAACAAGTACAAGGTGGCCGAGAGCACTGGGGTTGGCTACAACCAGAACCAGCAGGGCTTTACCCTGGGTGCTGACACACCGTTGGCCGACAGCCAGTGGCTGGTGGGTGTGATGGCCGGCCATAGTACTTCGGGCTTGAACCTCAAGCGCGGTACGTCGGGCACAGTGAAGAGCTACTACGTGGGTGCTTACGCAACCTGGCTGGATGAAGAGAGCGGTCTGTATTTCGACGCCGTGGCCAAGCTCAACCGTTTCCATAACGAGTCCAAGGTCGGCTTGAGTGACGGCACCAAGTCCAAGGGCAAGTACGCCAACACCGGCGGTGGCCTGTCGGCAGAGTTCGGTCGCAATATCAAGCTGGACGACGGTTACTTCGTCGAGCCGTATGCCCAGCTGTCCACCGTGGTGATCCAGGGCGCCAACTACAACATGAAAAATGGCCTGCACGCCGATGGCGAGCGCACCCGCTCGATCATGGCCAAGGCCGGTGCGACGGTGGGGCGTGACATCCAGCTCGACAGTGGCAGCGTACTCCAGCCTTACCTGCGGGCGGCGATGGTGCATGAGTTTGCCAACAACAATAAGGTCGCGGTGAACAACCATGAGTTCAACAACGACCTATCGGGTTCACGCGCCGAGTTCGGTGCGGGCGTCGCAGTTAAGTTGTCGCAAAACCTGCAACTGCACGCCGACCTAGAGCACAGCAGCGGTGGCCGGGTCGAGCAGCCATGGGGCGCCAACGTAGGTGTGCGCTACAGTTGGTAAAGACTTGACGCTTATTAACGCCCGTATCGAAAGATACGGGCGTTTTTTTGCTCTTGCATAATCGATCAACTGGTTACGTCGAAACCGACTTCCAGTGTGTGTGGGTTCCCGTTGACATCTTCATCGGTGGTGCCATTCAGCGTGCCGCTGATTTTGATGATGCCGGCTTCCAGGTTGTTAATGATCAACGTTCCTGAGGAGCAGCGCACGACGTAATGAATCGTAGGCGACTTGACGGCATACCAGACATTGACCTTATTGGACTGCCACTTATCCAGCTCTAATACCTGCCCATTGCGAATGGTGTCGGGCAGTTCGATCGTGATTTTTTCCACGGTGACTGCATTATCAGCATGTCGTGCTAGAAGGCGGTAGATGGCCGCGTCATGGTCATGCACCAGGGTCAAAGTCTGAAAGTGGACCGATATCGTATCGATAAATGCGTCGAATGTACCAGTGGCGCTGAGGGCCTTGGGGTACAGTGCTTTTTGTTGCGCAGGGGACAACTGTTGCGCTTGTACGCTCATGATCGCTTCTCCATCGCTGATGATTGTGCGAATAACAGAGGTTTCGAGGGCTCTGTTCGAGTCATGAAATAGCAGTGCGCGTGGGCTGTAAACTGTCAGAACTAACAGTATACGAAGGCAGCGACTCATGAGTGATGCGTGGCCTGACTCGGCACCTGGCCTGAAAGCATTAGACGCCTTTGTACGGGATTTTCTACTGTGAGGAATGACAGTCTAATAACCTGCCATTAATACGCTTTAGTTCTGAGCCCGATGCAACTTCAAGCAAAAAGACCCGCCGCAATATTGATCGAGAACCCCAATATCGCCGTATTGAAAAGAAACCCGATCAGCGACTGCCCCAGTACCACTTTGCGCATGGCGCGGGTAGCCACTCCCACATCCGAGGTCTGCACGGCGACGCCGATGGTGAAGGAGAAATACAGAAAGTCCCAGTAGTTGGGGGTCAGCAGCCCCTCGGCAAAGCGCAACGCCGGCTCCTTGCCCTCCCAGGTGTAATACAGACGAGCATAGTGCACGCTGAAAATCACCCCGATCAGCAGCCACGAACCAATCACCGTCACCCCGGTAAAACCGTAATGCAGCAGGCGTTCGGCAGTGCCCAGGTCCTTGCTGCCAGCCAGGCCAACGGCAATCGTCGCCAGGCTGGCAATCGCCGCAATGCACACCATAAATAACACCAGGCCGGCGTTTTCATCCTCGACCTCGGCGATGCGCTTGACGTCCTCGGCCTTGGCACGGATGGTCAGGCGCAGCATCAGCACCAGGTAGGTCCAGACCCCGACGTTCCAGCCGATCAGGATTTTGCTGAGGATTGAATCGAAGGGCGCCAGGATGCCGATTGCCAGGCCCAGGACGGCGGCAGCGGACAGGCGAGGGTGGGTTCGGGCGAGGAAGGGCATAGTGCTCACAAATGCAGGATGTTTGAGCACCATAGCCTATTCCTGCAGGAGCCGGCTTGCCGGCTCCTGCAGGGGGCTGATCAATCTTTGCGTTTGCGCACCAGTTTCATGACGACCACAAAGAACACCGGCACAAACACCACCGCCAGTGTCGCCGTGATCATGCCGCCAATCACCCCGGTCCCAATCGCCTGCTGGCTCGCCGAACTGGCGCCAGTGGCAATCGCCAACGGCACCACGCCCAGAATGAACGCCAGCGAAGTCATGATGATCGGTCGCAGACGCAAGCGTGCGGCCTTCAATGTCGCGTCAATCAGGTCTTCGCCCTGGTCATACAGGTCCTTGGCGAACTCGATGATCAGGATCGCGTTTTTCGCCGACAGCCCGATGATCGTGATCAAGCCGACCTTGAAGAACACGTCGTTGGGCATGCCGCGCAGCGACACCGCCATGACCGCGCCCAACACGCCCAACGGCACCACCAGCAGCACCGAAGTGGGGATCGACCAGCTCTCATACAGCGCCGCCAGGCACAGGAACACCACCAGCAGCGACAGCATCAACAGCAGCGGCGCCTGGGAGCCTGACAAGCGCTCCTGCAAGGACAACCCGGTCCATTCCTGGCCCAGGCCGGCTGGCAATTGGCTGACCAGACGCTGGATTTCTTCCATCGCCTCGCCGGTGCTATGACCGGGTGAGGCTTCACCCGAAATAGCGATGGCCGGGTAGCCGTTGTAACGGGTCAACTGCGCCGGGCCCTGGACCCAGCGCGCTTCGACAAACGCCGACAGCGGCACCATCTTCCCGGCGTTGTTGCGCACATGGATCTTCATCAGGTCTTCGACCTGGCTGCGCTGGTCGCCTTCGGCCTGTACCACCACGCGCTGCATGCGGCCCTGGTTGGGGAAGTCGTTGATGTAGGCCGAGCCAACGGCCGAGGACAGGATATTGCCCACATCGGCAAACGACACGCCCAGGGCATTGGCCCGCTTGCGGTCCACCTCCAACTGCACTTGCGGCGCCTCGGCCAGGGCACTTTCGCGCACATTGGCCAGGATCGGGCTTTTTTCCGCAGCCGCCAGCAGTTCGGTACGGGCTGCCATCAACGCGGCATGGCCGACGCCGCCCCGGTCCTGCAAGCGGAACTCAAAGCCGCTGGAGGTACCCAGGCCATCCACCGGTGGTGGCAGCACGGCATAGGCCATCGCATCCTTGAGTTCGGTAAAGGCCATGTTGGCGCGATCGGCAATCGAGGCCGCCGAATCATCGCTGCTGCGCTCGGACCAATCCTTGAGCGTGGTAAACGCCAGCGCCGCGTTCTGCCCGGAACCGGAGAAGCTGAACCCCATGATCATCGTCGTATCACCGACGCCCGGCTCGGTGGCGTTATGGGCCTCGATCTGCTCGGCCACCAGCACCGTACGGTTCTTGCTCGCGCCCGGCGGCAACTGGATATCGGTGATGGTGTAGCCCTGGTCTTCCACCGGCAGGAACGAGGCGGGCAGGCGGCTGAACAGGAAGCCCATGCCCACCAGCAGGACCAGGTAGATCAGCAGGTAGCGGCCGCTGCGCTTGAGGGCATAGGCAACCCAGCCTTCGTAGCGGTCGGTCAGTTGTTCAAAGCGCCGGTTGAACCAGCCGAAGAACCCACCCTTGGTATGGTGCTCGCCCTTGGCAATCGGCTTGAGCAACGTGGCGCACAGGGCCGGGGTCAAGGACAGGGCGAGAAACGCCGAGAACAGGATCGAGGTGGCCATCGACAGCGAGAACTGCTGGTAGATCACCCCCACCGAACCCGGCATAAAGGCCATCGGCAGGAACACCGCCACCAGCACCAGGGTAATGCCGATGATCGCCCCGGTAATCTGGCCCATGGCCTTACGTGTGGCTTCCTTGGGCGACAGGCCCTCAGTCACCATGATCCGCTCGACGTTCTCCACCACCACAATCGCATCGTCCACCAGGATGCCGATGGCCAGCACCATGCCGAACATGGTCAGCACGTTGATCGAGAAACCCAGCAACAGCATGGTGGCGAAGGTGCCCATCAGTGCAATCGGCACCACCAGCGTCGGGATCAGGGTGTAGCGGATGTTTTGCAGGAACAGGAACATCACCGCAAACACCAGCGCCATCGCCTCCAGCAGGGTGTAGATCACCTTGGTGATCGAGACCTTGACGAACGGCGAGGTGTCGTAAGGGATCTTGTACTCGACATTGGCCGGGAAGTAGCGCGACAGCTCATCCATCTTTGCCCGCACCAGGGTCGCGGTGCTCAAGGCATTGGCGCCGGGCGACAGTTGCACGCTGACGGCGGTGGAGGGCTTGCCGTTCAGGCGCGTGGAGAACTGGTATTCCTGGCTGCCGATCTCGACCCGCGCCACATCACCAATACGCACGGTGGAACCGTCCGGGTTGGCCTTGAGCACAATGTCGGCAAACTCGGCCGGCGTGGAGAGCTGGCCCTTGACCAGAATCGACGCGGTGATTTCCTGGGTATTGGTGCCCGGCAGATCACCGATGCTGCCGGCCGAGACCTGGGCGTTCTGCGCGGTAATCGCCGCATTGACGTCGGCCGGGGTCAGGTTGAAACCGATGAGCTTCTGCGGGTCGATCCAGATCCGCATCGCGCGCTCGGCGCCGTACAGCTGGGCCTTGCCCACGCCGTCGAGGCGCTTGAGCTCGTTCATCACGTTGCGCGCCAGGTAATCGCTGAGCGCCACGTCGTCGAGCTTGCCGTCGCTGGAGGTCAAAGTCACCAGCAGCAGGAAACCGGCGGACACCTTCTCCACCTGCAAGCCCTGCTGGGTCACAGCTTGCGGCAGGCGCGGCTCCACGGCCTTGAGGCGGTTCTGCACATCGACCTGGGCCATTTCCGGGTCGGTGCCCGGCTGGAAGGTCGCGGTGATGGTGGCCGAGCCGAGGCTGCTCTGGGATTCGAAATACAGCAGGTGGTCGGCGCCGTTGAGCTCCTGCTCGATCAGGCTGACCACGCTTTCATCCAGGGTTTGCGCCGAAGCGCCCGGGTACACCGCGTAGATTTCCACTTTCGGCGGCGCGACGTTGGGGTACTGCGCCACCGGCAACTGCGGGATGGCGAGGGCGCCGGCCAGCAGGATAAACAGGGCGACCACCCAGGCGAAGATCGGGCGGTCAATAAAGAACTGCGGCATTGTCTCTGATCCCTTTGATTACTGGCCGGCTGCCTGGGCGACAGGCGCGACGCTGGCATCCACTTCGACTTTTTCGCCGGGGCGTGCGTGTTGCAAGCCTTCGACGATGATGCGGTCGCCGGCCTTCAGGCCGCTGTTGACCACCCAGCGATCATTGATCGCCGCGCCCAACTCCACCGGCTGCTGGCTGACGTTCTGCTCGGCGTCCACGAGCAACACCATGGGGATGCCGGCGCTGTCACGGGTGATTGCGCGCTGCGGCACGCTCAGGCCTTGCTGGTCGACCGCCTGCTCCAGGCGTACGCGGATAAAGCTGCCGGGCAACAGGTCGAGGTCCGGGTTGGGGAATTCGCTGCGCAGGATGATCTGCCCGGTACCGGGGTCTACGGAAATCTCCGCGAACAGCAACTTGCCCGGCAGCGGGTAGAGGCTGCCGTCATCCTGGATCAGCGTGGCCTTGGCCTGGTCCTGGCCCACTTGCTTCAAATGCCCGGCGCGGAAAGCGCGGCGCAGGTCATTGAGTTCGCGGGTGGATTGCGTCAGGTCGGCGTGGATCGGGTCCAGTTGCTGGATCAGCGCCATGGGCGTGGCTTCGTTCTGCCCCACCAGGGCGCCTTCGGTCACCAGCGCGCGGCCGATACGCCCGGAGATCGGCGCGGTCACGGTGGCATAGCCAAGGTTGAGCTTGGCGCGTTGCACCGCTGCCTGGTTGGCCGCGACATCCGCGGCGGTTTGCCGGGCGGCGGCGCGGGCGTTGTCGTAGTCCTGGGCGCTGATGGCATTGCCTTCGACCAACTGGCTGTAGCGCTGCTCTTGCAGGCGCGCCTGGAAGGCATTGGCCTCGGCCTTGCGCAGGCTGGCCTGGGCGCTGTCGAGGTCGGCCTTGAACGGCGCCGGGTCAATACGGAACAGCACGTCGCCCTGTTTGACGTCATGGCCTTCCTTGAACACCCGTTGAAGCACCACGCCCGCAACCCGGGCGCGCACTTCGGCGATGCGCGGTGCGACGATCCGCCCACTCAGCTCGCTGCTGATGGACAGGGGCTTGGCTTCGAGGGTTTCGATCCGCACCTTGGCCAGGGGCATTTCGGGGGTGTCGCCTGCGGAGTTGCCACACGCACCCAGGGCCAGGGTCAGTGCCAGCAGGCAAAACGGCGCAAACAGATTCTTTGACATGCTCTTATCCCAATATTGACTGGCGCATCCTACGGGCGCCCCCGACTCGGTGCTGTGAAGCTGTGTAGGTGGTCTGTGAAGAAATGTAAGGTACGGCGCACGCCGAGGCGCGTGCGTATATCCTTCACGGCTGTGGATCCTAACAAGCTCTTCTGATCAATGACGATCTAATGTGAAACTGTATTATTTGGAAACACCATGCCCAACATCCTCCTGGTCGAAGACGACGCCGCGCTGTCCGAGCTGATTGCCAGTTACCTTGAGCGCAATGGTTATCACGTCAATGTGCTCAGCCGTGGCGATCATGTGCGCGAACGGGCGAGGCTCAACCCACCAGACCTGGTGATCCTCGACCTGATGCTGCCCGGCCTCGATGGCCTGCAAGTCTGCCGCCTGCTGCGCGCCGATTCGGCCGGCCTGCCGATCCTGATGCTCACCGCCCGCGATGACAGCCATGACCAGGTGCTGGGCCTGGAAATGGGCGCCGACGACTACGTGACCAAACCCTGCGAGCCACGGGTGCTGCTGGCCCGGGTGCGCACCCTGTTGCGCCGCAGCAGCCTCAGCGAGCCACAGGCGGCCAACGACCAGATCCTGATGGGCAACCTGTGCATTGACCTGTCGGAACGCGCCGTGACTTGGCGCGAGCAGACGGTGGAGCTGTCCAGCGGCGAATACAACCTGTTGGTGGTGCTGGCCCGGCATGCCGGCGAAGTACTCAGTCGCGACCAGATCCTGCAGCGCCTGCGGGGCATCGAGTTCAACGGCACCGACCGCTCGGTGGATGTGGCCATCTCCAAGCTGCGCCGCAAGTTCGACGACCATGCCGGCGAGGCGCGCAAGATCAAGACGGTATGGGGCAAAGGCTACCTGTTCAGCCGCTCCGAGTGGGAATGCTGACACCATGTTCCGCGCCCTGATCCGTCTCTACCTGCTGACCATCGTGACCTACAGCGCAGCGATCTACTTGATCCCCATGGGCATCATCGAGGTCTTCCACGACCGCTACATGAACTACAACATCGAACAGTCTCGTGGCTTGCAGAGCCTGATCGTGCGCCAGTACCACAGCCGGCCGGTGGAGCGCTGGTCCGATGTCACCGACCAATTGGCACGGGATTTTGCGCCGCTGAAGGTGCAACTGATGCATCGCCAGGACGCCCGCTACACACCCGACGAGGAGCGACTGCTGGAGCAGGGCAAGCCGGTGATCCGCCTGGGGGAGTGGGGCTTGATGGAGGAGATCAGCTCGCCGCTCAATGGGCAGTTGGCGGTTAAATTGACCATCCCCCCCGACCCGCTGGACATGAACCTGCTGTACTGGACCATGAACGTACTGATCGGCGCGGCGTTGCTGGGCGGCCTGTTGATCTGGCTGCGCCCGCATTGGCGCGACCTGGAGCGCCTCAAGGTCACCGCCGCGCAGTTGGGCCGGGGCCGCCTGGAGGAGCGTACGCATATTCCCCCCAGCTCCAACATCGGCAGCCTGGCGGCGGTATTCGACACCATGGCCAACGACATCGAGCACCTGCTCAACCAGCAGCGGGACTTGCTCAACGCGGTGTCCCACGAACTGCGCACACCGCTGACCCGCCTGGATTTCGGCCTGGCCCTGGCGTTGTCCGAAGACCAGCCGGCCGCCAGCCGCGAGCGCCTGCAAGGCCTGGTGGCGCATATCCGCGAGTTGGATGAGCTGGTGCTGGAGCTGTTGTCCTACAGCCGCCTGCAAAACCCGGCGCATCTGCCCGAGCGGGTGGAAGTGGTGCTCGATGAGTTTATCGACAGCATCCTGGGCAGCATCGACGACGAGCTGGAGAACCCGGAGATCGTGATTGATGTGGTACTGGAGTGCGCCGTGGAGCGTTTTACCCTCGACCCACGCCTCACCGCCCGCGCCCTGCAAAACCTGCTGCGCAATGCCATGCGCTATTGCGAGCGACGGATCCAGATCGGCGTCAAGGTCTGCGCCAAGGGCTGTGAAATCTGGGTGGATGACGATGGCATCGGCATCCCCGAAGAGCAGCGCGCCCGGATCTTCGAGCCGTTCTACCGCCTGGACCGCAGCCGCGACCGCGCCACCGGCGGCTTCGGCCTGGGCCTGGCGATCAGCCGCCGGGCGGTGGAAGCACAAGGCGGCACACTCACGGCCCAGGCCTCGCCACTGGGCGGCGCACGCCTGCGGCTATGGTTGCCCACCTGAAAACACCGGCAACTGTCTGTCTAGAGCGGGTTTGTGTTTTTATGCAGTCCTGCTTTTGGCACATGCACAGCCTTACCGGCCCTGATACACCCTTGCTATAGTTCGGCCCTTATCAGCCGCCAGTCAAGGATCACTGCCATGTCCGAATACCAAGCCTTTGTCGTCGAACTCCACGGCAACGTCGCCCATGTGCAGATTAATCGCCCGGAAAAGATCAACGCCATGAACGCGGCGTTCTGGAGCGAAATCGTCGAGATTTTCCAATGGATCGACGACACCGACGCTGTACGCGCCGTGGTGTTGAGCGGCGCCGGCAAGCATTTTTCCTCGGGCATCGACCTGATGATGCTGGCCTCGGTGGCCAACGAATTTGGCAAGGACGTGGGACGCAATGCGCGCCTGCTGCGGCGCAAGATCCTGCAACTGCAGGCCTCGTTCAATGCCGTGGATAATTGCCGCAAGCCGGTACTGGCGGCGATCCAGGGCTATTGCATCGGCGGCGCCATCGACCTGATCAGCGCCTGCGACATGCGTTACGCCGCTGACGACGCGCAATTCTCGATCAAGGAAATCGACATCGGTATGGCCGCCGACGTCGGCACCCTGCAACGCCTGCCACGCATCATCGGTGACGGCATGCTGCGCGAACTGGCCTATACCGGGCGCACCTTCGGCGCCGAAGAAGCGCGCAGCATCGGCCTGGTCAACCGCACCTTTGCCGACCACTCCAGCCTGCTGGCCGGGGTGATGGACCTTGCCGCGCAAATCGCCGCCAAATCGCCGATTGCCGTGACCGGCACCAAGGCCATGATCAGCTATATGCGTGACCACAGCATCAACGATGGCCTGGAATACGTTGCCACCTGGAACGCTGCTATGTTGCAATCCAACGACCTGCGCGTGGCCATTGCGGCCCATATGAGCAAGCAGAAACCCGAATTCGTGGATTGACTGAATATGACCCCAGGCTGGATCACCACAACGCTGCTGGACAACGACGCCCCCGGCGGCTGGGCTGTGGCCCGTAGTCGCGAAGGTTTTTTACTCGATGACAACGGGCCGCTGTTTCCCCGGGAATGGCTCAAGCGCCAGGACCTGTCGGTGATGGCCGAACATGGCATCGGCCATCTGGACGGCGAGCCGGTGTACCTGCTGGAGCTGAACAGCCCTGGCGATGTGCCGGGTTGCCGCTGGCAGGGCCTGCGGGCGTTTATGTTGCAGGGCGATCACCGTCTGTACAAAGTCCTGGGTTATGCCGCGCAAATCGGTACCTGGGCCCGCGAGCACCGCTTTTGCGGCAGTTGCGGCCAGGCGATGGTGCAGGTGCCCCGCGAGCGCGCAATGTTCTGCCAGGCCTGCGACCTGCGCAGTTACCCGCGCATCTCACCGAGCATGATTGTGCTGATCACCCGTGGCGATGAGATTCTGCTGGCGCGTTCGCCGCGTTTCGTCACTGGGGTCTACAGCACCCTGGCCGGGTTTGCCGAGCCTGGGGAATCTGCCGAAGACTGCCTGATCCGCGAAGTGCACGAGGAAGTGCAGGTGCGGGTGCAGAACATCCAGTACGTGGGCAGCCAGTGCTGGCCGTTCCCGCACTCCATGATGCTGGGCTTTCACGCCGAGTATGCCGGTGGCGAAATCGTGCCCCAGGCCGACGAGATTGAAGATGCGCAGTGGTTCAACATCCACCAGTTGCCACCGTTGCCGGCCTCGCGCTCGATTGCCCGCTACCTTATCGACCTGTATGTGGCGCGCCGTCTAGGCCACGCTGAACCAGTGCTGCCAGGCTAGGCGCACGGTCAGGCCGAGGACCACGGTGATAAACACCGGGCGAATGAATTTGGCGCCGCCGCTGATGGCACTGCGTGCGCCAAAGAACGCGCCCACCATCACCGACAGGCCCATGCTCAGGCCGACAATCCAGTCCACCGAACCGTTGAAGATAAACACCGACAGCGCCGCCGCGTTGCTGACGAAGTTCATGCTGCGCGCCACGCCGCTGGCCTTGACCAGGTCCACGGGGTACATCAGCAGGGTGCTGACGGTCCAGAATGCGCCGGTGCCGGGACCGGCCACGCCATCGTAGAAGCCCAGGGCCAAACCCTGGGTCGACTGCCACTTCTTCTTGATCGGCGCATCGGCGTCCAGCGGCGCCTTGGGCGTACCGCCAAACAACAGGTAGATACCGCAGGCGAAGACGATCACCGGCAGCATCTTGTTCAGCCATTCGGCGGGCAGGTAATGGGCGACGATGGCCCCCAGCAGCGCGCCGACCAGGGTGCCCACGATCGCGTGGACCCACTGACGCGGATGGAACAGCTTGCGCCGGTAGAAGGTAAAACTGGCGGTGGCCGAACCGAAGGTCGAACTCAGTTTATTGGTGCCCAGTACCAAATGGGGCGGCATACCGGCGGTGAGCAGGGCCGGGGTGGTGAGCAAACCACCGCCGCCGGCAATGGCGTCGATAAAACCGGCAATAAAGGCAACCACGGCCAGAATGGCCAGGGTGGTGAGGTCAACGCTGAGTTCAAAAGGCATGGAGGCGACTTATTTTCGGCGAGGCGCAGAAGGGGCTGCGCGAAAGTCCGATAGCTTACCTATAACCGAATGTTACGGCGACTGTTGCACACGCTCCATCCCTCGCCACGGTGTTGCGCTACCAACAGTGATCCGACAAATAGCCCGCCCGGGCAACATGGCCGATAGGTCGGTCGGCACGCAAACGCCCCAGCCCAGGGGCTTTGCCAACCCTGGCACGTTTGCTGCTCTACCCCTGTACATTCCCTGTGTGCGAGGTGCCGAACGATGACTCAGCAAGCCGTGAAATTTGCCTATTGGGTGCCCAATGTCAGTGGTGGCCTGGTGGTCAGCAAGGTTGAACAACGTACCGACTGGGGCATCGACTACAACCGCAAGCTGGCCCAGTTGGCCGAGGCGGCGGGGTTTGAGTATGCCCTGACGCAAATCCGTTTCACCGCCGGCTACGGCGCTGAATACCAACATGAATCCGTGGCCTTCAGCCATGCGTTGCTGGCGGCCACGACCCAACTCAAGGTGATCGCCGCGATCCTGCCGGGGCCCTGGCAACCGGCGCTGGCGGCCAAGCAATTGGCGACCATTGATCAACTGACCCAAGGCCGGGTGGCGGTGAACATCGTAAGCGGCTGGTTCAAGGGCGAGTTCCAGGCCATTGGCGAGCACTGGCTGGAGCATGACGAGCGCTATCGGCGCTCCGAAGAGTTTATCCGCGCGTTGAAAGGCATCTGGACCCAGGACGATTTCACCTTCAAGGGTGACTTCTACCGGTTCAACCATTACAGCCTCAAGCCCAAGCCCCTGACTCAGCCGCACCCGGAAATTTTCCAGGGTGGCAGCTCCCGGGCTGCGCGGGACATGGCGGCGCGGGTGTCGGACTGGTATTTCACCAACGGCAACACGCCCGAGGGGATCAAGGCCCAGGTCGATGATATCCGCGCCAAGGCTGCGGCCAATCACCATTCGGTAAAAGTCGGGGTCAACGCGTTTGTGATCGCCCGCGACACCGAGCAAGAGGCCCAGGCGGTGTTGGCCGAGATCATCGACAAGGCCGACCCGCAGGCCGTCAACGCCTTTGGTGATGCCGCCAGGCAGGCGGGCAAGGCCTCGCCCGAAGGTGAGGGCAACTGGGCCAAGTCCAGCTTCGCCGACCTGGTGCAGTACAACGACGGCTTCAAGACCAACCTGATCGGCACCCCTCGCCAGATTGCCGAGCGCATCGTCGCGCTCAAGGCGGTGGGGGTGGACCTGGTGCTGGCGGGCTTCCTGCACTTCCAGGAGGAGGTGGAATATTTCGGCCAGCGCGTATTGCCCCTGGTGCGCGAACTCGAAGCCAAGGCCGCGGCGACCGGCAGCGCCAGGGCGTTACCGGTATAGCACCACCGCCGCCCGCAGCTGACGGCTGCCAAAACGACACATTCGCTCGAACTCCCCGTGGCTGACCGGCAAATGCTGGCAGTCCATGGGGCGGCGATGCTGGCTATGGTCCACGTCGGGATCATGCAGGTAGACAAACTCTTGATCACAGTCAGTCACGATCACCCAGTGTGGTGACTTGGAGCGCGTCAGCCGGTAGCTGCTGATCAGCACCAGTGGCTGGCCGCCATCACCGAGGACCTGCGCCAGGTCCAACGCACCGCCGAATACCTGCTGCACATCACTGTTGGCCAAATCCTCCTCGAACCCCTCATGCACCAGGCGCATCACCTCTTTTTTATGCGGGTCGCGCACCCCATCGAGAAACAGCGGCCCGCGCAAGTTGACCTGCATGCGCACCTTAAACCCCCGGCGCCAGGCAGCCAGGGCCAGACCTTGGGGGCTGCAGCCGCCGTGGCCGGCGGTCATGAACACGGTGGTTGCTTCGCGCCAGATCTGCAGCTCTTCGCGGCGCAGAGACTCACGCCCAGGTAACAGGGCGCCCATGGCCATCAACAGGCAGGCTGCGCCGCAGGTGAAGTCGGTGGTCTGCTGGTAGTAGGGCACACTCAAGGCCCGCGCGTCAGTGTGCTGGAGGATGCGTTTTTCCAGGCGCAGGGCGTCGGTATGGTCGGCGTAATAGTCGTTGATCAGGGCAAAGCGCCGGTAGCCGCTGTGTTCATACAGGGCAATAGCGCCAGGGTTGTCGGTGCGCACCTCAAGGCGCAGGTACGCACAGTCGTGCGCCACGGCGCAGGCCTCGATGCGCGCCAGCAATTGCTTGCCCAGGCCCATGCCCCGGGCCGGCGCGGCAATGGCCAGGGAGTACAGGCGCGCCAGCGAGGTGCCGCGATGGAACAGCACCAGGGCATAACCCAGCAATTGCCCGGTATTTTCGGCCACCAGCAGCTGCGCATGGGCGCGGCTGATCATCCACTGGAAACTGCGGGCAGACAGCCGGTCTGTGGTGAAACAGTGCTGTTCCAGGGCCACCAGTGCTGGCAGGTCATCCAGGGTTGCAACGCGAAAGAAAAGAGTCATATAACCGCCGTAAAAGTTGCGTAACTAAACGAGACTTCCGTGAAAGATCGTGCTTAATAGAAAAGGTCAAGTTCTCTAGCGGATCAATCAATATGTCAGCGGTACAAAATCATTGGCGAGAAGTATCCGAGCAAACCGTCGCGGCGACAATAACTTCCGGCGGATATTTTTCTACACCGCCCAAGAGTGCAAGCCAAGTTGTGATTATTGTAGAACGCAAGGAAGACTGGGCCTCGTACTTCCCCAGTGAAGATATTGTCACTGCCCAGGAATACCTCGAACACCCCCGGGAGAACGAGGCCGGCAAACGGGTCCAGGTCATCAACCTGTGCCGCAGCTACAAGTACCTGGGGCATGGCTATTACTGCTCGCTGCTGGCCGAGGCGCGGGGGCACAAGGTGATTCCGTCGGTGCGCACCATCAGCGAATTGACGAAAAAATCCTTGTATGGCCTGGCCCTGGATGACCTGGATAAAACCCTCGACAAAGCATTGAGTCATCACCTCTACAGTAATACCGAAGGTTTTACCCTGACCCTTTATTTTGGTCGAACCAATATTGAGCCGTTGCAGGATTTGGCCCGGCAGTTGTTTGAAGCGTTTCCTTGTCCGATCTTGTTAGTTGAGTTTCGCAAGAATAACGGCTGGCATATCGAAGGTATCAAGTCCGGGGTGCTGCATAAGTTGCGCGATGATCAGGAAGATCAATTCGCCCACGCCCTGGACAACTTCAGCCGCAGGATCTGGCGTCAACCGCGCTCCCGGCGCCTGGCCCGTTATGACCTGGCAATCCTGCATGATCCCCAGGAGCAGCTGCCGCCGTCCAATGCCAAGGCCCTGGAAAATTTCGTGCGGGTGGGCAGGGGCTTGGGGATTGATGTCGAGCTGATTGAGCGCAAGGACTACGCGCGACTGGCCGAATACGACGCCTTGTTGATCCGCGAAACCACCAGTGTCGACAACCACACCTATCGCTTCGCCAAAAAGGCCGAGAGTGAAGGGCTGGTGGTGATGGACGACCCGGCGTCGATCCTGCGTTGTACCAATAAGGTCTACCTCACGGACCTGCTCAACAGCCATCAATTGGGCATGCCCGCTACCGAAATTCTGTACAAGGAACGACCGGAAGATTTCGAACGGGTTGGCGAGCGCCTGGGCTTCCCCCTGGTGCTGAAAATCCCCGACGGTTGTTTCTCCCGAGGGGTGATCAAAGTGGAAAGCCAGGAGGCGCTGCTGGCCGCCACGGCAGAGTTGTTCGAACACTCGGTGTTGCTGCTGGCCCAGGAGTTTTTCTATACCGAGTACGACTGGCGCATCGGCGTACTCAACCGCAAGCCGATCTTTGCCTGCCAATACTTTATGTCCAAGGGCCATTGGCAGATCTACAACCACAAGGCCATCGGCCAGGATATCAACGGCGAGTGCCGGACCCTGGCGGTGCACGAGGCGCCCAAGGCCGTGGTGGAACTGGCGGTCAAGACCGCTAACCTGATCGGTGACGGGTTGTACGGCGTGGACCTGAAGCAGTCCGGCGACAAGGTGGTGGTGATCGAGGTCAACGACAACCCGAACATGGACGCCGGGATCGAAGACGCCTACTTGCAGGACGACTTGTACTCCCTGGTGCTGGAGGAGTTCGTGCGCCGCCTGGAGCTCAAACGCCAGGGCCAGGTCTGGTGATCTGCTTTGAGCTCAATGAGGGCGCGCTGCGCCGCACCGAGCGCGAAAGTGCCGAGGTCCTGCTGTTCAGCAACCCCGACAGTGATGAGCGTGAATTGCTGCGCGAGCGCTACAAGGTCGATGAGCACGCGCTGGCGTCGGCACTGGATCCGGACGAGGTGTCGCGTATCGAGTTCCATCCAGACAACCTGTTTCTGATCTGGAAGCGCCCGCAAAACTACTCCGGGGGCAGCAACCTGGTGTTTGAAGTGTCGTCCTGTGGCTTGCTGTTTTCACCGGACCGCCTGCTGGTGATCGCCACCGACGACAGCCAACTGTCCGGCCTGGGCGCGCGCCGGCCGCTGCATACACCGTTGGATGTACTGCTGGACCTGCTGCTGAACAACATTCACCACTATCTGGGCCACCTCAAGGTGATCAAGCTGGTCGCCCGGGAATTGCAGCAGCAGTTCAACGCCTCCATGAGTAACCGCCACCTGATGCAAATGTTCAGCCTCAGCGAGAGCCTGATCTATTACATCAACGCGCTGCACAGCAACGGCGCGGTCTTGACGCGTTTGCGCAACCATGGCGAGAAGGAGCATTTCAGCCCGCAGACCCTGGGCTTGATCGACGACCTGATCATCGAGAACAACCAGTGCTACAAGCAGGCGGAGATTTATTCCAATGTGTTCTCCGGGCTGATCGACGCCCGGGGCAACCTGATGAACAACAGCATGAACAACCTGCTGCGCAAGCTGACACTGATCAACGTGGTGTTCCTGCCGCTGAACCTGATCGCCAGCATTGGTGGCATGTCCGAGTTCAGCATGATGACGGCCGGCACGCCGTGGTGGGTGGCGTACCCGCTGTTTTTGCTGGCGATGGCGTTGGGCGCCGCAGGGATGGTGCTGGGGCTCAGGCGGATTGCCAGGGGCGGCGACAAAGCAGGGTGACTGGGCCCCACTTTGCTGCCGGTGTGGGAGGATTCAGGCACCCGCCTGCAGCGTCAGCACTTCAAAGCCATCCGCAGTGACCGCCACCGTATGTTCCCACTGGGCCGACAGGCTGTTGTCGCGGGTCACCACGGTCCAGCCGTCCTTGAGGCTGCGCACTTTGGCGCTGCCCTGGTTGAGCATCGGTTCGATGGTGAACACCATACCTTCGCGCAGGGTGAGGCCGGTGCCCGGGCGGCCGAAGTGCAGGATTTGTGGCTCTTCATGCATTTCCCGGCCAATCCCGTGGCCGCAATACTCGCGCACCACGCTGTAGCCATTGGCCTGGGCATGGCTTTGAATCGCATGGCCGATATCCCCCAGGCGCGCGCCGGGTTTGACCTGGCGAATACCGGCCCACATCGCCTCGAACGTCTGCTCCACCAGGCGCCGCGCCTTGGGCGCGACAGCGCCGACCATGTACATCTTGCTGGAGTCGGCGATAAACCCGCCTTTTTCCAGGGTGATGTCGATATTGACGATATCGCCGTCCTTCAACACATCCTTGGCATTTGGCATGCCGTGGCATACCACTTCATTGATGGAGGTGTTGATGCAGAAGGGGTAGTCATACTGCCCGAGGCTGGCGGGGCGGGCCTGCAGGTCCTGGCGGATAAACGCCTCGACGGCCGCATCCAGTTCCAGGGTGGTCTGGCCGGCCGCGACCCGGCTGTCGAGCATCGTGAACACCTGGCCCAGCAGGCGCCCGGCTTCGCGCATCACGGCGATCTGTGCAGGGGTCTTGATCATCAGCTGCGCCCCCGGATCAGGTCGGGTTTGTCGAGCAACAGCTTGTTGATCAGATCGTTGTAGGCCAGGTGTGGATTGAGTTCGGCCAACAGGCCGATCTTGATCCAGAACTCCGCCTGGGCGTTGATGGAACGGTCCATGGCGGCGCTGGCCAGACGCAGTTGTTCATGCAGTTGATCGGTGATCTTGACGATGCCCATGAGCTTCACTGTGTAGGATTGATATACAAAGCGTATATGTTTCGTATATCGCCCGTAAAGCCCTGCAGTTGACTTGCCACAAAGCGCCAGTTAGTTTTGCGCCATGACCGTTCAAATCTATCGTTCCCAGCCAAGCATTATTACCGCCATTCCTCATTTGGCGGGATAGCGTTCGGCTGTACCCAAACCCGCCCTAGAGGCGGGTTTTGTTTTTCCGTCTCCAGGGCCCCGTAAAACGCCAGGAGACCCCCATGAGTAGCCCCTTGCTGCTTGAGCAATACGTGAAGAAGATCCTCGCCGCGCCGGTCTACGACCTGGCGGTACGCACCCCCTTGCAGGCGGCACCGGCACTCTCGGCGCTGCTCGGCAATCAGATCCTGCTCAAGCGTGAAGATCTGCAGCCGACGTTCTCCTTCAAGATCCGTGGCGCCTACAACAAACTGGTGCAACTGAGCGATGAGCAAAAAGCCCGCGGCGTGATCACGGCCTCGGCGGGCAACCATGCCCAGGGTGTGGCGCTGGCGGCGCGTGAGTTGGGAATCAAGGCGACGATAGTCATGCCCAGCACCACGCCTGAATTGAAAGTGCTGGGCGTGCGCTCACGAGGCGCTGAGGCGGTGTTGCAGGGCGCGAGCTTCCCGTTTGCCCTGGCCCATGCATTGCAGTTGGCTGAACAGTCGGGGGGCACCTTTGTATCGCCCTTCGATGATCCCGACGTGATCGCCGGGCAGGGTACCGTGGCCATGGAAATCCTGCGCCAGCAGCAAGGTGCGCTGGACGCGATCTTTGTCCCGGTCGGCGGGGGTGGGTTGATAGCCGGCATCGCGGCCTACATCAAGTATTTGCGCCCGCAAGTGCGGGTGATTGGCGTGGAACCTGAAGGCTCCAGCTGCCTGCTGGCGGCCCTGGATGCCGGTGAGCGGGTGATACTGCCCAGCGTGGACAGCTTTGCCGATGGCACCGCGGTGGCGCAGATCGGTGCCCACGGTTTTGAAATCTGCCGTCATTATGTTGATGAGGTCATCACCGTCAGCAACGATGAACTGTGCAGTGCGATCAAGCTGATCTACGACGATACCCGCTCCATCACCGAACCCTCCGGCGCCCTGGCGGTGGCCGGTATCCGCCGCTACGTGACACGTACCGGGGCCCAGGGGCAGACACTGGTGGCGATCAACTCCGGGGCTAATATCAACTTCGACAGTTTGCGCCACGTGGCCGAGCGGGTGGCGGCCGAGAGCACCGATTGAATGTGGAAGTTGCCGAGCTTTAGCAAAGTCGCCCCCTGTGGGAGCGGGCTTGCCCGCGATGGCGGTGGTTCAGTCACTATTCTCGGCGGCTGATAGACCGCCATCGCAGGCAAGCCAGCTCCCACATTTGATTTGTGGTGTGGCCATACTTTTCTGCCCGCTGAGTTCTCCCTGTGGGAGCGGGCTTGCCCGCGATGGCGGTGTTTCAGTCAAAGCAACTGGTGGCTGACGCAGCGCTGTAGCAGGCAAGCCCACACACATTCGGGCTGTGGCGTTACTGCGCGCTTGCCTTCTCGACGGTAGGCGATGCCGACCAGATGCGGTAACGCACTTCGACATCTTTTGGAACATATAAAACGATGGGCAATTTGCTGTTGTAACGCAGCACAAAACCGTCACCGACCACCGGCACAAAAACCTCGTGGGTCTTGCCTTCGGGGCAGGCCATCAGGGTGCTCATGGGGCCGCTGACCTTCTCCAGGCGGTAGAACGGGTAGCCCCAGCCTTCGAGGTTTTTCTCTTCCAGCACACCACCGAGCCGTTGCTGGTTGCAGTCCACCGGCAAGGTTTTACCGGCGAGGATTTCAACCTTGAAGTCCTGTTCCTGGGGCTTTGCCGGCAAGTGGATGACCTGGCGAACCTGACCAGCATCGGCCTTGGGGTAGGGCGCGATATCTTCCAGCTTGGCGGCATTGGCCTGGGCGGCCAGCACGCTCATGGCCAAAACGGAAAACAGAGTGAAGGGCGAAGAAGTCATGGGACGTCCTTATCTTGGGGTCAATAAAACAGTCGCGGCCACGATGCACGCCAACGTCCGGCAATGCAAACCAGCAGCAACGCATATAAGGGTAGCGGGTGCTTATGAGGAAAGGATCCTACGCCGACAGGCACAAGGAGTAGGCTTTGCAGTTGAACGCGCCTGCCAGGGTTGGCAAGGCGTGCAGTCAACCGTCCTGACGCGGCGGTCAGACTATTGAGAGCTATAAAAATTCATTGGCGGTCTCAAAAAAGGAGAGGTTTAGCCATGTTTTCGGAATTGGAGTTACGCGGCCTTATTGAAGGAAGCTTCCTGCCCAGACGTTGTGAATGCATCAAGGCCCAGGATGCGTCGTTGACCATCAAAATCTACGACGACGATGGTACCGACCTGACTGTCACCGGCATCCAGGCCAATAAACTCGACAGCAGTCGTGCCATCTGCAATCTGATCACCGAGTTGCGTGAGGATCTCAAACACGCCCATGCACCCGCCCCGCGCAGGGCGGGCGCCAGGCTCTACTGATCAGCCGACGGTTGGTTTGCGGGCCTGGATAAACCCCAGGCCCAGCACTAACTCCGTGCCCACGGCCAGCAGAATTCCCGGGCCGGCATGGCCATTGAGCCATTCGCCAATCCCTAGCGCGGCCAATCCCAGACAACCGACAATAAACCCCGATACCAGCGCGCTGCGCGTGGGTGACGGGGCGGTATGGCGCAGGCGATAAAACATGATGCCGATTGCGAGGAACAGCATGGCATTGCGTCGCGCCACCAGGCCGCTGGCATCGGTGTATTCCACCCCCCAGAGCCTCAGTAGCAGGTCGGGCCGCACTCCCCAGGCAATCGCAAGGGCCAGGCACAGCACGGCGGTGAAGGTGGAGAGTGCGTGGAAACTGATGCGCATGGCGAGTCCTTTCGGCCGTTTCAGAAGGGCCCAAGCCTACGCTGTGAGGTATGCCTCAGACAAATCCGATACGGCAGCTTCCCCTCTCACTGCTAGTGTTTCGCCACATTTTTCGCCAGTGGCTGAGGTAGTGCGTGCAGCAAAAAATCGCAGCAGAATTTCTCGGCACCTTTTGGTTAACCTTTGGCGGCTGTGGCAGCGCCATCCTGTCGGCCGCGTTTCCAGGCCTGGGTATTGGGTTTAGCGGGGTCGCCCTGGCGTTTGGCCTGAGCGTGTTGAGCATGTCCTATGCAGTGGGCAGCATCAGTGGCGCGCATTTCAACCCGGCGGTGACTGTCGGCCTGTGGGTCGGTGGACGGTTGCCGGGGCTGGATGTGCTGCCCTATATCATTGCCCAGGTCGCCGGGGCGACGGTGGCGGCGGCGATTCTCGCACTGGTCGCCAGTGGCCGGCCGGGCTTTGAAATCGGCGAGTTTGCCGCCAATGGCTATGGCGCGTTAAGCCCGGGGCAGTACAGCCTGCTGGCCGCCGTGGTGGTGGAAAGTGTGGGCACCTTCTTCCTGGTATTTATCGTGATGCGGGTGACTGCCCCCGGTGTGGCGCCGGGGTTTGCGCCGATTGCCATCGGCCTGACGCTGACCCTGATTCACCTGGTGTCGATTCCTGTGACCAATACCTCGGTCAACCCGGCCCGCAGCACCGGGCCGGCATTGTTTGCCGGGCCTGATTACCTGATGCAGCTCTGGCTGTTCTGGCTCGCGCCCCTGGTTGGCGGTGTGATCGGCGCGTGGGTGGCCCGGGCAATACGGGAGCGCCCCTAATCGCGATTACCCGTGCAATTGATGGCGGTAGGGCAGGTCTGGCCCGGTCTTGCCGCAGGTCAGCGCCGCAGCGCTGATGGCAAACCTGAGCATTGTGTCGATCTGTTCCCTGGTCAGGCTGCGCACACCCTCCACGCAATCCAACTGCTGTTCGGTGAGCCAGGCAATCAGGGCGGCCTGGAAGGTATCGCCGGCGCCCACCGTATCAGCCATCACCACCTTGAGCGCCGGCGCCGACCAGTTGCCATGCTGGCGACTGAACACACTCGCGCCATCGCCGCCACGGGTCAGGAAAACCAGCTGGCAACGGTGCTGCAACCAGTCTTGCAGCACGCTTTCGGGGGCCTGGCCTGGGTAGAGCAGGTGCAGGTCTTCATCGCTGACCTTGATCAGGTCGGCATGCTGTACCCACTCGGCCACGCGCTGGCGCCATAGTTCGATATCCGGCTGCGGGTTCAGGCGCACATTCGGATCGAGGCTGATCAAGCGCTTGCCGCTTTCCCGGCGGACCAGGGCCAGCAGGCTGTCGGCGACCGGCTGCACCACCAGGGAAAACGAACCGAAATGCAGGCCGCGTACCCGAGCATCGAGGGCAGGCAGATGCTCGAGCTGCAACTGCCGATCGGCACAGCCTTCACCCCGGAAGCTGTATTGCGGCGAGCCATTGGCCCCCAGGGCGACCATCGCCAGGGTGGTCGGTGCGGCAAACTCCACCAGGTACTCGTCGCTGACCCCTTCATCCCTGAGCACCTGGCGCAGGCGTTGGCCCAGGTAGTCGCTGGACAACCCGGCGAACAGCCCGGCCTCGATCCCCAGGCGGCGCAAACCTACGGCCACATTGAACGGCGAGCCGCCGGCAATCGCCTTGAAATCGACTTTGGAAGCCTGCCCGCCGGCGTCCTCCTGGCTGAAAAAATCAAACAGCGCTTCGCCACACACCAGATACATAGTTACTCGCTCTTAAAGGGTTGCCACATGCTGTTGATAGCGTTCATAGGCCTGCTGGTAAGCCTTGACGCTGGCGGCCACAGGCTGGGTGCGGCTGGCCGGGTCGAGACTGACGCAGCGTGCACACAGTGCCTGCAGGCTTTCGCCGGACTGGCACCACGCGGCCTGGATCGCCGCGCCCAGGGCTGCCGCTTCGCTTTGTTCGGTACAGATCACTTCGGTGTCCATGATATCGGCGACCATCTGCCGCCACACCGGGCTTTTCGAGCCGCCACCGATCAGGCGGATACTGTGGCTTTGCAGGCCGGTCTGGCGCAACAGGTCCAGGCCCTGGCGCAAGCCGAAGGTGGTGCCTTCGACCACCGCGCGGCACAGGTTGGCACGGGTCAGGTTGGTCATGGTCAGGCCGTGCAGGCTGCCGGTTGCGTGGGGCAGGGCGGGCACGCGCTCGCCATTGAGAAACGGCAGCATGCTCACGCCCTCGGCGCCAATCGGCGCCTGGGCCACCAGGGTATTGAATGCCACCAGGTCCAGTTCGAACAGTTCGCGGATGACCCCGGTGGCATTGGTCAGGTTCATGGTGCAGATCAGCGGCAGCCAGCCGCCGCTGGAGGAACAGAATGTCGCCACTGCAGCCTGGGCGCTGACATTCGGTTGGTCGGCAAACGCGTACACGGTGCCCGACGAACCGAGGCTCATGGTAATCACCCCAGGAGCAATATTGCCGGTGCCAATCGCTCCCATCATATTGTCGCCGCCGCCACTGGACACAATGGCACCGGGGTTGATCCCCAGGCGCTCGGCGATCGCCGGCAGCACAGTGCCCAGTGCCTGATTGGCTTCGATCAGGGTTGGCAACGCCGCTTCCAGGCGCCTGCTGGGGTCGATATGCCGCAGCAACGGCAAATCCCATTGCCGGGTGCGTACATTGAAATAACCGGTGCCCGAGGCGTCGCCATACTCGGCGCAGGCACGGCCGGTGAGCCAATAGTTGAGGTAGTCGTGGGGCAACAGGAGATGGGCGATCCGCGCAAACACCTCCGGGTGTTGCTCCAGGGTCCATAACAGCTTGGACACGGTGTAGCCCGGTGCGATCGCTACGCCAAGCCGTTCCAGGGCGCCGCTTTCACCGCCCAGGTGTTGCAGCAGCCGGGCGTTTTCCGCGCTGGTTTCGGTGTCGCACCACAGCTTGGCCGGGCGCAACACCTGGCCCTGATCGTCGAGCAGCACCAGGCCATGTTGCTGGCCGGAAACGCCAATGCCGAGAATGTCCTGGCCGTCCACGCCGGCTTGCTGCAAGGCGCGGTGGGTGGATTCGGTCAAGGCGTCCAGCCATTCCTGGGGGTGTTGCTCGCGACGGCCGTTGGCGCCGCTGATCAGGCTGTGTGCAGCAGCGCCCAGGCCCAGCACCTTGCCGCTGGCGGCATCGAGGACGATGGCTTTGGTGCCTTGGGTGCCGCAGTCGATGCCCAGAAACAGAGATTGGCGAGTCATGGTGGTTACTCAGCAGGCAGTAGGGTGAAAACCCGATCAATGTGGGTTTCTTCAGTGGGTAAGTCGTTTCAGGGTCTCTGTGACACCGTTATCGCGCAAACTGGCAAAACACCGCTCAAACGCTGCCACAAATTCCGCCGAGTTGGGAATCGCCGTGCCAAAAATCTCTTCTACACCCAGCAACCGCTGACTGATCAATGCGTCATCCGCCACCAGCGCCCGGCAGAAATCGGCGCGGGGATCGGGGATTCGGTAGCGCACGCCGTTCTCATCCACGCCCTGCAGGTACAAGGCCCAGGCCGCCACCACCAGTGCCGCCCGCTCGGTGTCGCGGCCCTCGGCAATCAGGCGGTTGATGGTCGGTACGGTGAATTTGGGAAACTTCGACGAACCATCGGAACACACCCGCTCCAACTGATCGGCAATCGCCTGGTTGGAAAAACGCTGCACCAGGGTCTGCTTGTACTCGGTCAGGTCAATGCCCGGTACTGGCGCCAGGTGGGGGGTCACGTCCAGGTCCATGTAGGCACGCATATAGGCGACAAACAGCGGGTCGTTCATGGTCTCGTGGACAAACCGATAGCCCTTGAGAAACCCCAGGTAGGTCAGGGCCAGGTGGCTACCGTTGAGCAGGCCGATCTTCATTTCTTCATAGGGCGTGACGTCATCGGTGAACTGCACGCCCACCTGTTCCCAGGCCGGGCGGCCGTTGACGAACTTGTCTTCCAGCACCCATTGCACAAAGGGTTCGCACACCACCGGCCAGGCATCGTCGACGCCGTGTTCATCATGCAATTGCAGGCGGTGCGCGGTGCTGGTCATCGGTGTGATGCGGTCGACCATGGCGTTGGGAAAGCTCACATTGGCCTGGATCCAGTCATGCAGGTCGGCGTCGCGCAACGCGGCGAAGGCCAGCAGCGCCTTGCGGGTCACGGCGCCGTTGTGCGGCAGGTTATCGCAGGACATCAACGTGAACGCCGGGATGCCTGCAGCACGGCGCTGGGTCAGGGCTGCGCAGATAAAGCCGAACACCGTGGTGGGGGTGTCGGGGTGGGCCAGGTCGTGTTGGATCTGCGGCAGATGGGCCATAAACTCGCCGTTGCTGTCGTCGATGCAGTAGCCGCCCTCGGTGATGGTCAGCGAGACGATGCGAATCTGTGGGCTGGCCAGTTTGTCGATCAGCGCCTGGGCCCCGTCTTGCGCCAGCAGCATGTCGCTGATGGCACCGATTACACGCACTTCGGTGTCGTCGGTATCGCCCAGTTCGTACAGGGTGAACAGATAGTCCTGGCCGGCCAGGTCATCCCGCGCCTTGCGGTCTTCGGCGCGCAAGCCAACGCCGCAGATGCTCCAGTCGAGGCCGACCCCAGTGTTCATCAGGGCGTCGGTGTAGTACGCCTGGTGCGCGCGATGGAAACCGCCGACGCCGATATGGGCGATGCCCTGGCGCGTATCGGCGAGGGTGTAGGCGGGCAGGCGCACTTCGGGCGCCAGTTGCGTGAGGTTTTGCTTATTGAGTTTCATCAACGGTTCTCGCGAAATCAGGCGGCGGCGCGCAGTGGGCGAGCCACGGCAACACCGTCGGTGTCGAACAGATGGCAGTGCGCCGGGTTCAGGTGCAGTTGCAGGGTTTCGCCATACTGGCTGGCCATATCGCCACGGATCCGCAGGGTCAGCGGCTCGCCATTGGCGGTGAGCACATGGCAGAAGGTGTCACTGCCCAGGCGTTCGCCAACGTCGGCGGTGACGGTCAGGGTGGTATCGCCCGGTGCCGCCAGCTCCAGGTGTTCGGGGCGAATGCCCAGGGTCACTGCGCTGCCGACGCTCAAACTGGCGCTGCTCAATGGCAGGCTGATCAGGGTCCCGGCCTCCAGCTGCACGTCGCAGCCCTGGCCGTCGACACGGGTCACCTGGCCCTTGAGAAAGCCCATTTTCGGCGTCCCCAGAAAGCCCGCGACAAACAGGTTGGCCGGCTGGTGATACAGCTCCAGCGGCGAGCCGACCTGTTCGATGCGCCCGCTATTGAGCACCACCACCTTGTCCGCCAGGGTCATGGCTTCGACCTGGTCGTGGGTCACGTAAATCATGGTGGCCTGCAGTTCTTTATGCAGGCGCGCCAGTTCCAGGCGCATTTGCACGCGCAAGGCGGCGTCAAGGTTGGACAGCGGCTCGTCGAACAGGAAGATCTTCGGGTTGCGCACAATCGCCCGACCGATGGCCACGCGCTGGCGCTGGCCGCCGGACAGCTGCTTGGGCTTGCGCTCCAGCAGCGGCCCCAGCTCGAGGATGCGTGCCGCTTCACTGACTTTGCTATCGACGATCTGCTTGTCCACACCGGCCAGGTCCAGGGCAAACGACATGTTCTTGCGCACGCTCATATGCGGGTACAGCGCGTAGGTCTGGAACACCATGGCCAGGTCGCGCTTGGCCGGGGTCACTTCGGTGATATCGCGGCCATCGAGCTCGATGGTGCCTTCAGTCACTTCCTCAAGGCCGGCAATCAGGCGCAGCAGGGTTGACTTGCCACAGCCCGACGGCCCGACGAACACCACGAACTCCTTGTCGTTCACTTGCAGGTCGATGCCCTTGATGATGGAGAAACCTTCGAAGCCTTTTTGCAGATTCTTGATTTTCAGGTTGGCCATGATGGGCCTCCTTTTTATAAGGGGTCGTTATTTCACTGCGCCGAAGGACAGGCCGCGCACCAGTTGCTTCTGGCTGATCCAGCCGAAGATCAGGATCGGCGCGCAAGCCAGGGTCGAGACGGCGGACAATTTGGCCCAGAACAAACCTTCGGGGCTGGAGTAGGAGGCGATCAATGCGGTCAACGGCGCGGCATTCGAGGAGGTCAGGTTCAGCGACCAGAACGCCTCGTTCCAGCACAGGATCAGCGACAGCAACACGGTGGACGCCAGGCCGCCCTTGGCGATGGGCAGCAGCACCCGCACCATTTCCTGCCACAGGGTGGCGCCGTCCAGGCGGGCGGCTTCGAGGATGTCCTTGGGGATGTCCTTGAAGTAGGTGTAAACCATCCACACCACAATCGGCAGGTTGATCAGGGTGTAGATGATGATCAGCGCGATGCGCGTATCCAGAAGGCCCATGCTCTTGGCCAGCAGGTAGATGGGCATCAGCACGCCCACCGGGGGCAGCATCTTGGTCGACAGCATCCACAGCAGCGTGCCCTTGGTGCGCTGGGTTTCGTAGAACGCCATGGAGTAGGCCGCCGGCACCGCAATCAGCAGGCACAAGGCGGTGGCGCTGAAGGAAATCACCACCGAGTTCCAGGCGAAGCTTGCGTAGTTGCTGCGCTCGTTGATGTGCAGGTAGTTCTCAAGGGTGGGCGTGAATATAAATTGCGGCGGCGTGGCAAAGGCGTCGATTTCGGTCTTGAAACTGGTGAGCACCATCCAGAAGATCGGGAAGAAAATCACGATCGCGATGGCCCAGGCCAGGGTGCCGAGCAACAGGCTTTGCAGGCGGCGGGATTGTTGAAGTGTCATGGCGCGGCCCTCAAGGCTTGTCAGTCAGGTTTTTGCCGAGCATCCGCACCAGGATGATCGCCGCGATATTGGCAATGACCACGGCAATCAAGCCGCCGGCCGAGGCCATGCCCACATCGAACTGCACCAGCGCCTGGTTGTAGATCAGGTAGGCGAGGTTGGTCGAGGCGTAGCCAGGGCCGCCGTTGGTGGTGGTGAAGATTTCGGCGAACACCGAGAGCAGGAAGATGGTTTCGATCATCACCACCACGGCGATGGGCCGGGCCAGGTGCGGCAGGGTCAGGTGCCAGAAGATCGCAATCGGGCCGGCACCGTCCAGGCGCGCCGCTTCTTTCTGTTCCTGGTCCAGGGACTGCATGGCAGTCATCAGGATCAGGATGGCGAAGGGCAGCCATTGCCAGGACACGATGATGATGATCGACAGCAGCGGGTAGTGCGCCAGCCAGTCCACCGGCTGCGCGCCAAACAGCTTCCACAGCGCCGCCAGCACGCCGGACACCGGGTGGAAAATCAGGTTCTTCCAGATCAGCGCACCGACGGTGGGCATGATGAAGAACGGTGAGATCAGCAGCACCCGTACCAGCCCGCGGCCGAAAAACTCACTGGCCTCCAGTAAGGCGCTGATCAACACCCCCAGCACCACGCTGATCAGCAGCACGCTGCCCACCAGCAACAAGGTATTGGTGGCGCCGGGCAGAAAGCCCGAGTCGGTGATGAAGTAAGTGAAGTTCTCCAGGCCCACGAATTGGTTTTCGCCGGGGTAGAGCAGGTTATAGCGGATCAGCGAAAAGTACAGGGTCATGCCCAGCGGCACGATCATCCACAGCAGCAACAGGGCCACCGAGGGGCTGACCAGGAACCAGCCGGGGTTGCGCAGGCGGCTTTTAGACGTATTCATGACAATCAGAACCCATTGGAGGCAAACAGAATCGGCCTTGGAATGCGGTCAATGTAGGCGCTGGCTTGCCAGCTCCCACATTGACGGTGGTGAGCCTGGGCTATTTGGGGTAGCCGGCGCGCTTCATTTCCCGCTCGGTGGTGGTTTGCGCCGCCGCCAGGGCCTGGTCCACGCTCTGCTGGCCGGTCAGGGCGCCGGAGAAGAACTTGCCCACCTGGGTACCAATGGCCTGGAACTCGGGAATGGTCACCAACTGGATACCGATGTAGGGCACGGGCTTGACGGTCGGTTTGGTCGGGTCCGCGACTTTCAACGACTCCAGCGTCACCTTGGCAAAGGGGGCGGCCTGCATGTATTGCTCGCTGTAGGTCGAGGCGCGGGTGCCTGGCGGCACATTGGCGATGCCATCGGTCTTGGCCACCAGCGCGCCGTACTCCTTGGATGTCGCCCAGGCACTGAAGACCTTGGCGGCGTCCTTGGCCTTGGAGCTGGCCGGGATCGCCAGGGACCAGGAATACAGCCACGAGGTGCCTTTGTCGGTGACCTGCTGCGGGGCAAAGGTGAAGCCCACGTGGTCGGCGACTTTGCTCTGGGTCTTGTCGGTGACAAACGAGCCGGCGACGCTGGCATCCACCCAGATCGCGCATTTGCCGCTGTTGAACAGCGCCAGGTTTTCATTGAAGCCGTTACTCGAGGCGCCGGGTGGGCCGGACTTCTTCATGTTGTCGACATAGAAGTTCAGCGCGTCCTTCCACTCAGGACCATTGAATTCGGGTTGCCACTTCTCATCGAACCAACGCGCGCCATAGCCATTGGCCAGGGTGGTGATCAGGGCTATGTTCTCACCCCAGCCGGCCTTGCCGCGCAGGCACAGGCCGTATTGCTCCTTGCTCTTGTCGGTGAGCTTTTGCGCAAACTCGCCAATCTGCACCCAGGTCGGATGCGCTGGCATGTTCAGCCCGGCAGCCTTGAACAGGTCAGTGCGGTAGTAGGTGATGGACCTTTCGGCATAGAACGGCAGGGCGTACAGCGAGCCCTTGACCGAAAGGCCGTCGCGCACCGAAGGGAACACGTCGTCGAGGTCGTAGGAGGCCGGCAGATCCTTCATCGGCTCCAGCCAGCCCTTGGCGCCCCAGAGTGCGGCTTCGTACATGCCGATGGTCAGCACATCGAACTGCCCGCCCTGGGTCGCAATGTCAGTCGTCAGGCGTTGGCGCAGCACATTCTCTTCGAGCACCACCCAGTTCAACGTGATGTCCGGATGCTCGGCCTCGAAGGTTTTCGAGAGCTTTTGCATGCGGATCATGTCGCTGTTGTTGACGGTGGCAATGGTCAGGGTTTGCGCGCCAAGGCTGACGGCGCTGAGGGTCATGCAGGTACAGGCAAGCAGAGCTTTTGCTGGGAAATTCATCGCGCACTCCATTTCTGCGCCCAGGGGCTGCAGAAGGACAGTTTTTGTTGTTGTGTCTTCCCAGGCGGCAGGAAGAGTGTGCGTCGATTACAGCCTTCTGCAGGCGCGGTGACAAATCCTTGGGAGCACTTGAAGTGATACTTTTTTGCACTGGTCTGCAAAGCGTTCAATATCTAGCAGGGGAGCGGCGACCTGTTATTTCTGACAGTAGACGGGAAAGAACAGGAGAGGGTTAATAGTTTGGTAAACCTAACCAGGAGATGTTTATGAACTGCTCTCGCGTCAATCCCCAAGGCCACACCCTCTATAAAATCGCATTGGGCTTACTTATGGCGGTTTTTATCGGGGGCTGTAAAACACCACCTCCGGAACCACGCGAACCTCCTTGTACTCAGGCGGGGTATTTTAAAAGTACTGACAGAGTCGGGGGGTTCTACCGATGTGTGTATGACAAAGAGATCCAACGTTGGATTCAGTATCCTTTTACATGTCCCGTCGGGCTGGAGTTTGACGAGCGTGTGACCGCATGTGTGAGGCCCTGATATTTTCGGAAAGCACTGTCTGTTGGGTGAGCCAACGCATAAAAACCAGGGGATAAGTGCTTTGCACCTATCCCCTGGTTTGCGGTAGCTCAACCCGGAAAGTGTCGCTGTTGGATCCAGACGTCATCTATATCGTAGACCCCGCCAGTTGTCGGATTCATAACCGCGATTGAGGCTTGAAAATTACCGCCTTTCCAATAACCCATGTACTCATCGACATAGTTCCATGTATTAAGGTTTGTTACGGTAATGTTGCGCGTCAAATTAGCCAGGTGAATATACATGCTGGTTGGCCCGCCAATGCTTGCAAACTTGTTGACCCTGTATTTGAACCTGACTCGATAATACCCATAGTCGACCGGGGTATATATTTTGTAGATTCTGACACCATCCCCTGTCATGGGTCCGTGCCGCAGGTAATAGTTGCCGTCCGCCTCGCGCTGGATGCTTTTCTGTTCGGGGTACTGGCTGATCCAGCCATTCATGAACCCACCGGTAAAGGGCGTTTTGTCTGAGATCAGCAGGCTCAATATGGAATACGTAACCACGGGAAACTCAAGTGCTTGCCACTCATCAGTACTGTGATTGAGGGCCACTTTGAACTGCATTGTCAGTCGAGTGCCGTTCCCCAGGTCTCTCAGGTAGGTATTGAGTACCGTCAGCAATTGATACCCTTGATTCAACCACCCATCACTCACCCGTGCACCCTGGGTACCATCCAGCAGGGTCAAGTTGTGTGCCGTGCCGTCGGGTTTGTTACCGATCAGGCGCAGCCATACGGGCTGGTTCCTGGCAATGAACGGCCAAGTCCCCAACCTTGCTGTTGCATCACCGATCAACTCGTCCACATTGAGTACGCCGTTAGCTGCTTCATCAATACGGATCACGGTTTTGTTCAGTTCGGCCGCAGGAATAGCCTTCAGCGTAACGGTCAACACTGCAGACGAACGGAGTTCGCCATTGCGCCAGACCGTATATTTCAAGGTGAAGGTGGTGTCATGGTTGCCAATATTGGCTGCAATCAGCGCCGCCGGCAGGTCGAAGGTGACCGTTCCATCCGTTTCTCCGTCTTTTGGTCCGATCAGCCCTGAGCCTGCTCCCGGCGCGCCGACCACCTCCAGGGTGAGTCTGTCGGAGGTATACATCGGGCTATACGTCGCGTTTACCTTGGCCCCGTACTGTGCGACGAGTGGCAACAGGGTCACCGAGCTGCCAGAGCCGGTAGCCCCCACCAATTCGGGTAGCGGAAACTGCGCCGGGACGGCCTGGACGGTATACCTGCGTTCCGGGAACCACAGGGCATTGGACTTGTTGTTGGTTTGGTCGAACGTCGTGCCAAAACGCATGAGAAATTGCGAGCCATCCTTGAGCTGGCGCAGTTCAAGTACCGGTGCCGGTGACTGGATACCGTTCTGTTCGCCGGTATAGGTCACCAGGTCGCCGTCGAACAGCACAGCGTAGAACGGTGTGTCATTGGCATACGTGCCACTGAGTTCAAACCACATCCGTTGATAGCGACTGATAAAGCTCCAGCGTTCGACCATGGCGCGTTCAGTACCGATCAACCGGCTGATGTCCAGCACGCTGGTGGTATGGCCTTCGAGGTAGGGCAGGGGCAGCACAGGCGCCAGCAGGTACAGGCTCAGCACCGGCGAAGGTTTTTGATGGACACCTAACAAGACGAAGTACTGCACCTCGATGTAGCGCCCGTAGCCATTGAGGTTGGCCCCAATCACCTCTGGGGGCACCTCAAAGTGCACGGTCTTGGAGGTATTGCCATCCTTCGTTTCACAATGGGTCCCAATCTCCGGGATACCGGTCCAACACGCGAGCACCCGATGGCTGGACAGCATCTGCGGGTAGGTGACGGCAATGGTCGCCCCGTGCAGCGCGGCCTCGGGCACCAGTTGGTCGGGATAGCGCTGGGCTTGCAACACTTCCGGCCGCAGCAGGTCCAGGGCTTCACCGACGGTGACGGTCAACACTTCCGAGTAGCGCGTGGCACCGCCACTGGCAGGCACCAGCGAATAGCTGAAGCGAATTTCGCCATTCCTGCTGGCAACGATCAGCGCCTCATCCAGGTTGAACAACACGGGTTTGCCCGCCGTTGCGGAGTTGAGGGAAATCTCGTCACTGGCCGAACCGTTGCTGGTAGCCCCCAGCAAGGTCCACTTGAACACATCGCCTGGGATCGTTCGTGTGTACGGCAGGGTCGCCTGGACCAGGCCGCCTTTTATGCGCGCCGGGTCCAGATTGTTGAACTCGTCCACATATTGCATCTGCGGCGCTGGGAGATCGGCATAGCGCAGGCCAAAGGTCACTTCCAGTACCTCGGACTTGCGTATGGCCTGGATGGCGGGGTTCATGACCTGTGTCGTGCCGTTATCGACGAGGTAGAACACCCGGACGGGGCCAAGCCCGACGAAACGTTCGAATTTTTCCTGGAGGACAATCCGATACCGCTCTGGCGGCGGCTCGGCGCCTGCCAATAAGGTCTCTTCATAAAACACCAGGCCGCCTCCTGACCGCACCGCCTCCATACGCAGTGTCACGTTGTAGTTGCGGTCGTAAGGGGTGTAGCGCGGAAAGATGACTTTGATATAGGGATGTTCAGGGTCAATGTTGCCGCCTTCGTTCTGCTCGATGGTCATCGCCGGCATCGTGCTTTTCGTACCATGAACCGTAATGTTCCGGCGCTGGGAGCGGGCGAGGAACACGCCACCGGCTGTTGTCAGGGTGTATTCGAACTGCATGTGCCCATTGAGCACTGCTTCGAGGTCTTTCAGGTCTATCGGGACGGTGGACGACAGCTCGATTCGCGCTGGAAACGGCGCCAGGGTCCTCTCAAAGGACGCGCCCGCAGCATCGGCCCCGCTCAACGTCACGACAATCAAGGCACCGGCCGGTGTCAGCGTGCCATCAGGCAGCCTTCTGGGCACCACCATTTCCAAGAAGAAGCCTGAACTATGGATATCGAGATTGACGTCAATGACGGAGTACCCGCCTACCACGAAGTGCGCTGCCGGGAGCAGTTTACGATCCAGATTGCTCACCACCGTGACGGCCTGCGACCACTGCTGCAGCTCACCGGAATAGTTGAACACCTTGTCATACAGCCGGAAGCGAATAATGACCTCGCCACTACCGCCCAAATAGATGGTTGACTCAGGGATCACCACGGTAATGGGCTTGATGCCGGCGACATGCTCGTCATCAATCCGCAGCTTCGTCGGATGGCCGTTCCAATGCACTTCGGCAGTGTCACCTACCGTGATGTTGGGGTAGGGGTCGATTGTCAGTTCCACGTTCTCCTTGGCGCGTTCGGGGTCAAGATCATTGCCCACCAGGTCGGGCGGCAGGTGTATCACCAGCTCGGTGTGATAGGACAATGCAGGATCTTTACTGACCCCGCCCGGGCGAGTGGTCTTGACATACCAGGTCTCACGAGGGGAAGTACTGGGGATGTCAGTACCTCTGCGAGTGACCTCGACAAAACAGGGATAGATAAAGTTTTCCGGAATAAGCTCCGGAAAGATGACCAACTGCAAAAGATGTTTGTCCAGATCCTCATCCCTGACCTGATCCGAGGCGATGGCAAAGTGATCGCTGCCCATATAGAACTTGTAGGAGTCACCTACCTCGAGTTTGGTCCAGCGCTGTAAATGCAAGGTCATCCAAGGCCGGGTCGAGCTGATGCCGAGCCCACGCGCAGCTCCCGGCAGCGGGATCACCTGGTCGCTGACAAAGGGTGGGGCCAACTCGTCTGCATCAGTCGGTTGCCCAGGTTCGGGGTTATGCGGCAGGCGAGGCAAAGCGGGCGGAATAGGTGGCGCGGGCTTCTTCATCGAGGGTGCTCCTTGTGCAGGAAAACTGGACAAAGACATCACACACCCAAGGTGGTCGTGCAGGTAACTGTCAAAATTGACAGTGGCGACGGGCGGTTGTGAATGAAGCGTTCTCAGCCGCTCAGGCCAGGTTCTGCTCGGTCAGGCGCTGTACCGCCAGGCGTCGGTAATGCGACGGCGTCATGCCTTTGAGCTGCTGGAAGCGCCGGTTGAAATTGGAGATGTTGTTGAAGCCCGACTCGAAGCACACATCGGTCACTGCCTTATCGCCATCGGCCAGCAGTTCGCAGGACTTGCTGATCCGCAGGCGATTGACGAACTCGATGAAGGTGCGGCCGGTGGCTTGCTTGAACACCCGGGAAAAGTAGGTGGGTTTCATCCCCAGGTAGTGTGCGACTTCTTCCAGGGACAATTCCCGCGCGTAATGGGCAAAAATGTAGTCCACCGCACGGTTGGTCCTGTCGATGCTGTGCTCATCGGCCAACTGCGCGGTGGCTCCTCCCGACAGCACTTGGTAGTCCTCGCAGGCACAGAGCGCCTCCAGCAGCACAAAAAAATGCCCCAGCCGCGCCATCCCATGGGTGTCTTCGATGCGCTGCATCAAGGTCAACGCCTGGGCGATGGTCTTTTGGCAGCGGAACTCAATGCCGTACTGTGCCCGCTCCAACAGCGGCGAGAGGCTCTTGAGTTCAGTGAAGACCTGGCTGCCGCCTTCCAGCAACTCATCGGTGAAATTCACCAACATGTCGCGCTTGGGCACAACTTCGTCTTCCTCCACCTGGCTGATCCAGTTGTGGGGCAAGTTGGGGCCGGTAAGGAACAGGCTTTGCGGGTGGAAGTTGCCGATATAGTCGCCGATAAACACCTTGCCGGAGCTGGCGACAATCAGGTGCAACTCGTACTCCTTGTGGAAGTGCCAGCGCACCAGCGGGCAGGGGAAGCCGTGCTGGCGATAGATGATGGACAGGCCGTTGTGATCGTCCATCAACTCGTAGGAAGGGTCGGTGATGCGCGTTGCTCGGCTCATGCTGGCGTCGCTTTTATTGTGGTTGCGCAGCCGATAATGCCCCGTTGCGCGCCACCTCGCCAGCGTCGGTGTTTAAAGAGCGCGGTTTTTTGCCTCGATCCACTGCGCCATGTACTGGGTACTTTTATGCAGGTGGTGGCGCAACATGCTGCCGGTAAAGTTGTTGCGCCGGTGCTGCGCCAGTTCGCCCAGGCAATGTTGCAGGCGTTCAACCAGTGCGGGCCCGTGGACCTGCGGGGCAAAGCGACGGGCCAGCAGCGCACGGCCATTGGCCTGGGCCTCGGTCCAGGCTTGCCGATCTTCGTATAGCGCCACGGCGGCGGCGGCCAGGGCCGTGGCGCTCTGGGCGACCGTCCCGGGCCAGGGCTGCCCGTCGGTCATGCCTTCGGCGCCGATGGGGGTGGTAATGCTCGGGGTGCCGCAGAGCATGCCATCGGCCAGCTTGCCCTTGATCCCGGCACCGAAGCGCAACGGGGCCAGGCAGATGCGCGCAGCCGACATCACTTGCAGGGCGTCCTCGGCCCAGTTCATCACATAAAAACCCTGGGCCGGATTGTGCAGCGCGGTGGCCTTGGGGGGTGTGTAGGCACCATAGATGTGTAGCTGGGCGCCGGGGAGCTGCTGGCGAATCAACGGCCAGAGGCTGTTTTTCATCCAGAGCACCGCATCCCAGTTGGGGGCGTGGCGGAAGTTACCGATGCTCAGGAAATGCGCGCGGTCCTCATAGGGGATAAACCCCTCGCTGGGGGCGTCGATCATCAACGGGCACCAGTGGAGCAGGGCGGCGGGCACCTTGAACTGTTCGGTGAGCAGTTGGATCTCCACATCGGAAATCATCAGGCTGATATCGCAGCGGTAGATCGCCGCGATCTCGCGCTTGGCCAGGTCGGTATCGGCCATCCTCTGGAACTCTTCGTCCAGGGCCGGGGCGAACACGGGGCTGAAGTCATCCGCGTGTGGCTGCTGCTTCAGGTAGTCTTTCAGGCGCTGCTGGCGGGCATCGCGCAGACTTTGCAAGTCCGAGGTTTCCAGGACGCGCAGGGCATCCGGGCAATGCTTCTCCACCCGCCAGCCGAACTGCTCCTCCATCATAAAGCGATCGAACAACACGATATCCGGGGCCAGTTCACGGATAAAGTCGTCGAAACTGCAGTTATTGAGCTCGATGGCGCATTCGCGGATACCCAGTTCCTCCAGATCAGCCTTGTGTTCACCGATAGCGGCCGGGCTGCTGAAGGTGATGGCCCAGCCTTGCGCCAGAAAACTTTCCAGGATCTGCATCATATGCCCGCCGGCGGCCGAGGAGCGGGGCTCCGGCCAGACGTAACCGATAACCAGGACGTGGGTGGCAGGCTGACTTTTCAATGGTGAATTCCTTCAAGGGCAGGCGAACGCGGCGCAATTAAACCACAGCAGCCCGGCGCGGGCGCAGTCATGACATTTTGTGTTCGGCCATAGGTGTCATTCGCACTTTGTGGTTAACTTCCGCCTCTCGAATTCGTTTCATCTAACCCAGCATAAGGATTCCGTTCATGGCTCAAGTCACCCTCAAAGGCAACCCGGTCCAGGTTGAAGGCCAGTTGCCGCAAATCGGTAGCCAGGCCCTCGACTTTTCCCTGACCGCAGGCGATCTGTCGGACGTCACCCTGGCGACTTTCGCCGGCAAGCGCAAAGTACTGAACATCTTCCCAAGCGTTGACACCCCGACCTGCGCCACGTCGGTACGCAAGTTCAATGCCCAGGCCAACGAGCTGAACAACACCGTTGTACTGTGCATCTCCACCGACCTGCCATTTGCCCAGGCGCGTTTCTGCGGCGCCGAAGGCCTGGAAAACGTGAAGAGCCTGTCGGACTTCCGTAGCGCCGATTTTGCCGTTGACTACGGTGTATCCATTGCCGACGGCGCCCTCAAGGGCCTGACCGCCCGCGCCGTGGTGGTACTGGACGAAAACGACAAGGTGCTGCACAGCGAGCTGGTTGGCGAAATCGCCGAAGAGCCAAACTACGAAGCGGCCCTGGCTGTACTGAAGTAATTGCGGCTGCGCGTTACTGTCGCTTTGCAGTAACACGTATGATGCATGCTTGCGGCCTGGCCTAGTCCAGGCCGTTTTTATTTGTGCTTCAGCGGTTTAGGCCAAATAGCTGATGTTGCCCCACGAAAAGTAAATGTTTGTAAGCCTGAAGGTAAATAGCCGGTAAAGGCGCTTTTCTAAACGCGCCCCAGTGCTTATCTTTCAGCCTCCCACAGTAGAAGCCCTCGCCTCCAATGGTTGATCAATCCATGCAATCGTCCCCCCGTAGTTCCCGCCGCTGGCTGTTTGGCTTGCTCGTCCTGTTGGTTGTTGCCTTCCTGTGCTGGAAATTCTGGCCGACTGGCACCGCCCAGAAGGAGGCCCCGGCAGCCAGGACCAGCAAGACCGGGATGATGCGTCCCGGCTTCGGCGGCTCGGGTGCGGCGGTGCCGGTACGCGTCGCACCCGCGGTCGCAGGGGATTTTCCGGTGTACTACAAGGCACTGGGCACGGTGACGGCCTTGAACACCATCAATGTGCGCAGCCGGGTCGGGGGAGAGCTGGTCAAGATCGCCTTTGAAGAGGGGCAGATGGTCAAGGCCGGCGACCTGCTGGCGGAAATCGACCCGCGCAGTTATCAGAATGCCTTGCTCCAGGCCCAGGGCACGCTGATGCAAAACCAGGCGCAGTTGAAAAACGCCCAGGTTGACCTTGAGCGTTATCGCGGCCTCTACGAACAGGACAGCATCGCCAAGCAGACCCTGGACACCGCTGCCGCGCTGGTCCTGCAATACCAGGGCACGGTCAAGACCAACCAGGGGGCGGTGGATGACGCCAAGCTCAACCTTGAGTTCACCAAGATCCGTGCGCCTATTTCCGGGCGCGTTGGCTTGCGCCAGTTGGACGTCGGTAACCTGGTGGCGGTTAATGACACCACCGCCCTGGCGATCATCACCCAGACCCAGCCGATCAGCGTGGCGTTCACCTTGCCGGAAAACACCCTGCAAACCGTACTGGCCCGCTATCGCGGTGGCAACAAGCTGCCGGTGCAGGCCTGGGACCGTGGCGACCTGCAACTGCAAGCCACCGGCGTGCTGCAAAGCCTGGACAACCAGATCGACGTCACCACCGGCACCCTGAAATTCAAGGCGCGCTTCGATAACCACGACCAGGTGCTGTTCCCCAACCAGTTCGTCAACGTGCGGCTGCTGGCCGACACCCTGAAAAACGTGGTGCTGGTACCTTCGGCCGCGATTCAGTTCGGCACCAATGGCACCTTTGTCTACGCCCTGGACGGTGACAAGAAGGTCAAGATTCGCACCCTGGTGATTGGTGAGACCGATGGCCAGAACACCGTGGTCAAGGAAGGCCTGGCCGCCGGCGATCGCGTAGTGCTGGAAGGCACCGATCGCCTGAAAGATGGCACCGATGTGGAAGTGGTCAACGACAGCAACCAGGTGCCCACCGGCCCGACCGAACACTTGCAGGGCAAACCCGCGGCACAAGGCGAAGGCAGCCCGGCGGCTGACGCCGGCAAGGCGCAAAAGGCCGGCGCATGAACCTGTCACGGCTGTTTATCCTCAGGCCCGTTGCCACCACCCTGAGCATGCTGGCCATTGTCCTGGCTGGCCTGATCGCCTATCGCTTGATGCCGGTGTCGGCCTTGCCCCAGGTGGATTACCCGACCATCCGCGTCATGACCCTGTACCCCGGCGCCAGCCCGGACGTGATGACCAGCGCGGTCACCGCGCCCCTGGAACGGCAGTTCGGGCAAATGCCGGGCCTGACGCAGATGGCCTCCACCAGTTCCGGCGGGGCCTCGGTCCTGACCCTGCGCTTCAACCTCGACGTCAATATGGACGTGGCCGAGCAACAGGTGCAGGCGGCGATCAACGCGGCCAGCAACCTGTTGCCCTCGGACCTGCCGGCGCCGCCGGTGTACAACAAGGTTAACCCGGCCGATACCCCGGTACTGACCCTGGCCGTCACCTCCAAGACCATGCTGTTGCCCAAGCTCAATGACCTGGTCGATACGCGCATGGCGCAAAAGATCGCGCAGATCAGCGGCGTGGGCATGGTCAGCATCGCCGGCGGCCAGCGCCAGGCCGTGCGGATCAAGGTCAACCCCGAGGCCCTGGCGGCCAATGGTTTGAACCTGGCCGACGTACGCAGCCTGATCGCCGCCTCCAACGTCAACCAACCCAAGGGCAACTTCGACGGCCCGACACGGGTGTCGATGCTCGATGCCAACGACCAGTTGGTATCGCCCGAGCAGTACGCCGAACTGATCCTGGCCTACAGCAACGGTGCACCGCTGCGCCTCAAAGACGTTGCGCAAATCGTCGATGGCGCAGAAAACGAACGCCTAGCCGCCTGGGCCAATGAAAACCAGGCCGTATTGCTCAATATCCAGCGCCAGCCGGGCGCCAACGTGATCGAGGTGGTGGACCGGATCAAGGCGCTGCTGCCGAGCATCACCGACAACCTGCCGGCCGGCCTCGACGTGACGGTACTCACCGACCGCACCCAGACCATCCGCGCCTCGGTCACCGATGTGCAGCATGAACTGCTGATCGCCATTGCGTTGGTGGTAATGGTGACGTTCCTGTTCCTGCGCCGTTTCAGCGCCACCATCATCCCGTCGATTGCCGTGCCGTTGTCGCTGATCGGCACCTTTGGCGTGATGTACCTGGCTGGCTTCTCCATCAATAACCTGACGTTGATGGCCCTGACCATCGCCACCGGGTTTGTGGTGGACGATGCCATCGTGATGCTGGAGAACATTTCCCGCTATATCGAGGAAGGCGAGACGCCGATGGCGGCCGCGCTCAAGGGCGCCAAGCAGATCGGCTTCACCCTGATTTCCCTGACCCTGTCGCTGATCGCGGTGTTGATCCCGCTACTGTTCATGGCCGATGTGGTCGGGCGGCTGTTCCGCGAATTTGCCATTACCCTGGCGGTGGCGATCCTGATTTCCCTGGTGGTGTCCCTGACCCTGACGCCGATGATGTGTGCGCGCCTGCTCAAACGTGAACCCAAGGAAGCAGAACAAGGGCGTTTCTACAAGGCCAGCGGCGCGTGGATCGACTGGCTGGTTGCCGCCTACGGGCGCAAGCTGCAATGGGTGCTCAAGCATCAGCCGCTGACCCTGTTGGTGGCCATCGCCACCCTGGGCCTGACGGTGGTGTTGTACCTGGTGGTGCCCAAGGGCTTCTTCCCGGTGCAGGACACCGGGGTGATCCAGGGCATTTCCGAGGCACCCCAGTCGATATCCTTTGCGGCCATGAGCCAGCGCCAGCAGGAGCTGGCGAAGATCATCCTCGAAGATCCCGCAGTGGAAAGTCTTTCTTCCTATATTGGCGTCGATGGCGATAACGCCACCCTCAATAGCGGCCGCCTGCTGATCAACCTCAAGCCCCATAAAGAGCGGGACTTGAGCGCCGTCGAGGTGATTGCGCGCCTGCAACCGACACTGGACAAACTGGTGGGCATCCGCCTGTTTATGCAGCCGGTGCAGGACCTGACCATCGAAGACCGTGTCAGCCGCACCCAGTACCAATTCAGCATGTCCTCCCCGGATGCCGACCTGCTGGCCCTGTGGAGCGGCAAGCTGGTACAGGCCCTGAGCCAGTACCCGGAACTCACCGATGTGGCCAGCGACCTGCAGGACAAAGGCTTGCAGGTGTACATGGTGATCGACCGCGATGCGGCCTCGCGCCTGGGCGTGTCGGTGGCCAATATCACCGATGCCCTGTACGACGCCTTCGGCCAGCGGCAGATTTCCACGATCTACACCCAGGCCAGCCAGTACCGCGTGGTGCTACAGGCCCAGTCCGGCGAAAGCCTGGGGCCGGACGCGCTGAACCAGATCCATGTAAAAACCACCGATGGCGGCCAGGTGCGCCTGTCCAGCCTGGCCCGCATCGAGCAGCGCCAGGCGCAGTTGGCGATTACCCATATCGGCCAGTTCCCCGCAGTAATGATGTCATTCAACCTGGCCCCCGGCGTGGCCCTGGGCAAGGGTGTGGAGCTGATCAACCAGGTGCAGAAGGACATTGGCATGCCGGTCGGCGTGCAGACCCAGTTCCAGGGCGCCGCCCAGGCGTTCGAAGCCTCGCTGTCGAGTACGTTGCTGTTGATCCTGGCGGCAGTGGTGACCATGTATATCGTGCTGGGCGTGCTGTACGAGAGCTATATCCACCCGATCACCATCCTCTCGACCTTGCCATCGGCAGCGGTGGGGGCCTTGCTGGCGTTGCTGCTCACGGGCAATGACCTGGGGATGATCGCGATCATCGGCATCATCCTGCTGATCGGCATCGTGAAGAAGAACGCGATCATGATGATTGACTTCGCCCTCGACGCCGAACGCAACCAGGGCCTGGACCCGCAGACCGCGATCTACCAGGCGGCGTTGCTGCGTTTCAGGCCGATCCTGATGACCACCCTGGCGGCGCTGTTCGGTGCGGTGCCCTTGATGCTGGCCACTGGCTCCGGCGCAGAGTTGCGCCAACCCCTGGGCCTGGTGATGGTCGGTGGCTTGCTGTTGAGCCAGATCCTCACGCTGTTTACCACGCCGGTGATCTATCTGTACTTCGACCGCCTTGGCCGTCGCTGGCGCAAGTCTGAAGCGCTGGAGCCGGTTGAGCCATGAACCTGTCCGGACCTTTTATCCGCCGGCCGGTAGCCACCATGCTGCTGAGCCTGGCGATCATGTTGCTGGGTGGTGTCAGTTTCAGCCTGCTGCCAGTGTCGCCGTTGCCGCAGATCGACTTCCCGGTGATTGTGGTCTCTGCCAGCCTGCCTGGCGCGAGCCCGGAAGTGATGGCGTCTACCGTGGCCACGCCGCTGGAACGGTCCTTTGGCGCGATTGCCGGGGTCACCACCCTCAGCAGTTCGTCCAGCCAGGGCTCGACCCGGGTGATTCTGGCGTTTGACTCCGACCGTGATATCAACGGCGCGGCGCGGGAAGTGCAGGCGGCAATCAACGCCTCGCGCAACCTGTTGCCCAGCGGCATGCGCAGCATGCCCACCTACAGGAAGATTAACCCGTCCCAGGCACCGATCATGGTGCTGTCGCTGACCTCGGACGTGTTGCCCAAGGGCCAGCTCTACGACCTGGCGTCCACCATCCTCTCGCAAAGCCTGTCCCAGGTACCGGGCGTGGGCGAAGTGCAGATCGGCGGCAGCTCCCTGCCGGCGGTGCGCATCGAGCTGGAGCCCAAGGCCCTCGACCAGTACGGCGTGTCCCTGGATGAGGTGCGCGACACCATAGCCAATGCCAACGTGCGCCGGCCCAAGGGCTCGGTGGAAGATGGCGAGCGCAACTGGCAGATCCAGGCCAATGACCAGCTGGAAAAGGCCAAGGATTATGAGCCGCTGCTGATCCGCTACCAGGACGGTGCCGCGTTGCGCCTGAGCGATGTGGCGAAGATCAGCGATGGCGTCGAAGACCGCTACAACAGCGGTTTTTTCAACAATGATGCGGCGGTGTTGCTGGTGATCAACCGCCAGTCCGGCGCTAACATCATCGAGACCGTCAAGCAGATCAAGGCTCAGTTGCCGGCGTTGCAGGCGGTATTGCCGTCCAGCGTCAAGCTCAACCTGGCCATGGACCGTTCGCCGGTGATCACCGCCACCCTGCATGAGGCAGAAATGACCCTGCTGATTGCCGTGGCCCTGGTGATCCTGGTGGTGTACCTGTTCCTCGGCAACTTCCGCGCCTCACTGATCCCGACCCTGGCGGTACCGGTGTCGCTGGTGGGCACCTTTGCGATCATGTACCTCTATGGGTTTTCCCTGAACAACCTGTCGCTGATGGCCCTGATCCTCGCCACCGGCCTGGTGGTGGACGATGCCATCGTGGTGCTGGAGAACATTTCCCGGCATATCGACAACGGTATCGCGCCAATGAAGGCAGCGTACCTGGGGGCCAAGGAGGTCGGTTTTACCCTGCTGTCGATGAACGTGTCGCTGGTGGCGGTGTTCCTGTCGATCCTGTTTATGGGCGGGATTGTCACCAGCCTGTTCCGTGAATTTTCCATCACCCTGGCGGCGGCGATCATTGTGTCGCTGGTGGTTTCGCTGACCCTGACCCCGATGCTCTGCGCGCGCTGGCTCAAGCCCCATGTCAAAGGGCAGGAGACCGGTTTGCAGCGTTGGAGCCAGAAGGTCAACGACCATATGGTCGCGGGTTACGCCCGTAGCCTGGACTGGGTGCTGCGGCATAAGCGCCTGACCCTGCTCAGCCTGTTCGTGACCATCGGGGTGAATATCGCGCTGTATGTGGTGGTGCCCAAAACCTTTATGCCGCAACAGGACACCGGGCAATTGATCGGTTTTGTGCGCGGCGATGACGGCCTGTCATTCAGCGTCATGCAGCCGAAGATGGAGATCTTCCGCAAAGCCGTGTTGCAAGACCCGGCAGTGGAAAGCGTGGCGGGTTTTATCGGTGGCAGCAACGGCACCAACAACGCGGTGATGCTGGTGCGCCTCAAGCCGATCAAGGAACGCCAGCTGTCGGCCCAGGCGGTGATCGAGCGCTTGCGCAAGAACGTGCCCCTGGTACCCGGTGGCCGCTTGATGCTGATGGCCGACCAGGACCTGCAATTTGGTGGTGGCCGCGACCAGACGTCTTCGCAATATTCCTACATCCTGCAAAGTGGCGACCTGGCGGCCTTGCGCCTGTGGTACCCGAAAGTGGTCGCCGCGCTGCGCGAGCTGCCGGAACTGACCGCCATCGACGCCCGCGAAGGGCGGGGTGCGCAACAAGTGACGCTGATTGTCGATCGCGATCAGGCCAAGCGCCTGGGCGTGGACATGAACATGGTTACCTCGGTGCTGAACAACGCCTACAGCCAGCGGCAGATTTCCACCATTTATGACAGCCTCAACCAGTACCGGGTGGTGATGGAGGTCAATCCGAAATACGCCCAGGACCCGATCACCCTCAATCAGGTGCAGGTGATTACCGCTGACGGCGCGCGAATTCCGCTGTCGACCATTGCCCACTACGAAAACAGCCTGGCCGACGACCGCGTCAGCCACGAAGGGCAGTTTGCCTCCGAAGACATTGCCTTCGACATGGCTCCCGGGGTCACGGTGGAGCAGGGCACGGCCGCCATCGAGCGGGCGATTGCCAAGGTCGGCTTGCCGGAAGACGTGATCGCCAAGATGGCCGGCACCGCCGATGCCTTCGCCGCCACCCAGAAAAGCCAGCCGTTCATGATCCTCGGCGCATTGGTCGCGGTGTACCTGGTGCTGGGGATTCTCTATGAAAGCTACATTCACCCGCTGACCATCCTCTCGACCCTGCCCTCGGCCGGGGTCGGCGCGCTGTTGTCGATCTACGTGCTGGGCGGCGAGTTCAGCCTGATCTCGCTGTTGGGCCTGTTCCTGCTGATTGGCGTGGTGAAGAAAAACGCGATCCTGATGATCGACCTGGCCCTGCAGCTGGAGCGCAAGGAAGGCATGCAGCCCCTGGAATCCATACGCAGTGCTTGTTTGCTGCGCTTGCGGCCGATCCTGATGACCACCCTGGCGGCGATCCTCGGGGCCTTGCCGTTGCTGCTGAGCACCGCCGAAGGCGCGGAAATGCGCCAACCCCTGGGCCTGACCATTATCGGCGGGCTGGTCTTCAGCCAGATCCTGACCCTTTACACCACCCCGGTGGTTTACCTCTATCTCGACCGCCTGCGCCACCGTTTCAACGGCTGGCGCGGGGTGCGTACCGACGCTGCCCTGGACACTCCGCTATGACCGAATCAATTGTTTTCCGGGCCCCTGCACTGACGGTGATGTTTTGCGCCGTGTTCCTCAGCGCCTGCGCCATCGGCCCCGATTACCAGCGCCCGCAAGTTGCCGAGCCGGCGCAGTACAAAGAAGCCCAGGGCTGGCGCCAGGCCGCCCCTAGCGATGCCCTGGCCCGTGGCGCCTGGTGGGAGCTGTATGGCGACCAGCAACTCAACAGCCTGGTGGACAAGCTCAACAACGCCAACCAGACCGTGGCCCAGGCCGAAGCCCGCTACCGTCAGGCCCAGGCCACGGCACGCAGCTCCCGTGGCGCGTTCTTTCCGACCGTCGACCTGAGCGCCGGGAAAACCCGCGCCAGCCAGGGCACGGGTAGCAGTAATGCGAGCTTGAGCAGCTCCAGCAGTGGTATCCGCGACACCCTCAACACTCAGTTGGGGGTGAGCTGGGAAGCCGATATCTGGGGCAAATTACGCCGAGGCCTGGAAGCCAGCGACGCCAGCGCCCAAGCCAGCGCCGCCGACCTGGCGGCCATGCGCCTGAGCCAGCAGTCGGAACTGGTGCAGAACTACCTGCAATTGCGGGTCATGGACGAACAGACGCGCTTGCTGCAAACCACCGTCGAGACCTATCAGCGCTCGCTGCAAATGACCCAGAACCAGTACCGCGCCGGCGTCTCAGGCAAGGACGCTGTCGCCCAGGCCCAGACCCAGCTCAAGAGTACCCAGGCCAGCCTGATCGACCTGATCTGGCAACGGGCGCAACTGGAAAACGCCATCGCGGTATTGATCGGCGAACCTCCTGCCATGTTCAACCTGGCGGTGAGCAAGGACATACCGGCACTGCCGCAGATTCCTGCCAACCTGCCATCGCAACTGCTGGAGCGCCGCCCGGATATTGCCTCGGCGGAGCGCGCAGTGATTGCCGCCAACGCCAATATCGGCGTGGCGAAAACCGCCTACTACCCCGACCTGACCCTGAGTCTGGCCGGTGGTTACTCCAGCAGCACCTATGCCGACTGGATCAGCCTGCCCAACCGCTTCTGGTCGGTGGGGCCGAAACTGGCGATGACCCTGTTCGACGGCGGGCAGCGCTCGGCAGAAGTTGACCGCGCCGAAGCGTCCTACGACGAAACCGTGGCCAAGTACCGCCAGACCGTACTCGACGGCTTCCGCGAGGTGGAAAACTACATGGTCCAGCTCAAGGTTCTGGAAGATGAGGCGGGCGTGAGCAACGAGGCCCTGGAGTCCGCACGGGAATCCCTGCGCCTGACCCAGAACCAGTACAAGGCCGGCCTGATTGCCTACCTGGATGTGGTCAACGTCCAGGCGACGGCGTTGAGCAACGAACGTACCGTGCTGACCTTGCTGCAAACCCGGCTGGTGGCCAGCGTGCAACTGATTGCGGCGTTGGGCGGTGGTTGGGATGGCCAGTTGGAGCCAAACAAAAAACCCTGACCCTGTCGGCGATGGTCGTCAACGATAACGGATGAACAGCTGATAAACCCTCAGGGGGTATTACTGACGCCATCGCGGGCAAGCCCTCTCCCAAAGGGCGTATTTTGCCCCCCCAGGCCGTACATTTTCAGTAATGGCCTTGTGACAATATTCCACCTGTACGAGAATTACTCTCGCTACAATCCCCCGACTTTTCCCCGGCACGGACGCCGTTCGCATTGTCATCCATGAGACGTCACATGCTTACCGGCAGTTATTCCCCCGCGTTGGTCCTGATCTCCCTGTTTGTGGCCATCCTGGCGTCTTATACCGCCCTGGACCTGACCGGTCGGATTGCCACCGCCAAGGGCCGGGCTGTGTACCTGTGGATGGCCGGCGGCGCCCTGGCCATGGGGATTGGCGTGTGGTCGATGCACTTTATCGGGATGTTGGCGTTTAGCCTGCCCATTGCCCTGGGCTACGACATGGGCATAACGGCGCTGTCGCTGTTGATCGCCGTCCTGTCCAGTGGCTTCGCCCTGTGGCTGGTCAACCAACCGCGTCTGCCGGCCTGGCAACTGGGGTTTGGCGCCTTGATCATGGGGGCGGGGATCAGCACCATGCACTACACCGGCATGGCCGCCATGCGCATGATGCCGGGCATCGACTACGACCCCACCTTGTTCATCGCCTCATTGCTGATTGCCGTGGGGGCCTCGGCCGCCGCCTTATGGATTGCCTTCAAACTGCGGCGCAACACCCCCTATGTGCGCCTGGCACGGAGCGCTGCGGCGGTGGTGATGGGCGTGGCCATCGTCGGCATGCATTACACCGGCATGGCGGCGGCGCGTTTTGCCGATGGCAGTTTTTGCGGGGCGTCGGTGGATGGCCTGAGCGGCACCGGCCTGGACAATCTAGTGTTGGTGACCACCCTGGCAATCCTGGCCTTCGCGCTATTGACCTCCTTGCTCGATGCGCGCCTGGAAGCACGCACCGCTGTGTTGGCCGACTCCTTGAGCCTGGCCAACCAGGAACTCACCCACCTGGCCCTGCACGACACGCTGACCGGCCTGCCAAACCGTACGCTGCTGGCCGATCGCATTCAGCAGGCCACCCAGTTGGTCGCGGAGCAAGGTGGGTGTTTTGCTCTGATGTTTATCGACCTCGACGGTTTTAAACCGGTCAATGACGCCTTTGGCCATCATCTGGGTGACCAATTGCTGCGCGAGGTGGGCCTGCGCCTGCGCGAAGACCTGCGCAGCCAGGACACCCTGGCGCGGATCGGCGGCGATGAGTTCGTATTGCTGGTGCAGTTGAGCCAGCCCGACGATGCGCTGCGTCTGGCCGAACGCCAGGTGGGATTGATCAACCAATCGTTCCGCGTAGCCGAGCATGACTTGAGCATCTCCGCCAGTGTCGGCATTGCCCTGTTCCCCGGTAACGGCGCAACGCCCCAGGAACTGTTGATGAATGCCGATGCGGCGATGTATCACGCCAAGAGCATGGGCAAGAACGGCTACAGCTTTTTTGATGTGTCAATGAACACCAATGCGCGCAAGCAACTGCAACTGTTGCAGGATTTGCGCAAGGCGGTTGAGCAACAGCAGTTGCGCCTGTACTACCAGCCCAAGTTCGACGCCCTCAGCGGTCGCGCCATCGGTGCCGAAGCCCTGTTGCGCTGGGAGCACCCACAACACGGCCTGTTGCTGCCGGACAAGTTTATCGAGTTGGCGGAAAAAACCGGGGTGATCATCGCCATCGGCGATTGGGTGCTCAACGAAGCATGCCGGCAAATGCAGGTGTGGTATGCCCAGGGTTATCGGGACTGGCGTATTGCGGTGAACCTGTCGGCCTTGCAGTTCTGCCATGCCGGGCTGGTCACCAGTGTGGCCAACGCCCTGCAGCGCCACCAGTTGCCGGCCAATAGCCTGACCCTGGAAATCACCGAAACCACGGCCATGAGCGATGCCGATGCGAGCATGCGGGTGTTGCAGGAACTCTCGGAAATGGGCGTGGATTTGTCCATTGACGACTTTGGCACCGGCTACTCGAGCCTGATGTACCTCAAGCGCCTGCCGGCCAATGAACTGAAAATCGACCGTGGCTTTGTGCGCGACCTGGAGCACGACAGCGACGATGCCGCCATCGTCTCGGCAATTGTCGCCCTGGGCCAGGCCCTGGGCCTGCGCATCGTTGCCGAGGGGGTCGAGACCGACATGCAGCAGGATTTCCTCACGCGCCTGGGCTGTAACTCGCTGCAAGGCTTCCTGCTGGGCCAGCCACTGCCGGCGGATACCTTTATGAGCGCCATCGTGGCCAGGGAGCGCTTGACCCCACCGTGAGATCAATTGACCCCGGTCCATGCAAAACCTGGCAGGCGCAGGTATTCTTGGATCCAACAGCTCAGGTTGAATGGGGAGTCACTACGCATGGACAAAGTCGTCATCATCACCGGTGGCAGTCGTGGGATCGGCGCCGCCACAGCCTTGCTGGCGGCCCGACAGGGCTATCGCATCTGCATCAATTTCCAGTCCGATGAAGCCGCCGCGCTGCGGGTACTGGAGCAAGTGCGCGCACTCGGTGCCCAGGCCATTGCAGTGCGCGCCGATGTCAGCATCGAAGACGAAGTGATCAGCCTGTTCAACCGCGTCGACGCCGAACTGGGGCGCGTCACCGCGCTGGTCAACAATGCCGGGACCGTCGGGCATAAATCACGGGTCGATGAGATGTCCGAATTCCGTATCCTGAAAGTCCTCAAGACCAACGTGCTGGGGCCGATCCTGTGTGCCAAGCATGCGCTGCTGCGCATGTCGCCCAAGCATGGCGGGCAGGGTGGCAGCATCGTCAACGTCTCGTCGGTGGCCTCGCGCATTGGCGCGCCCGGTGAGTATGTGGACTATGCGGCGTCCAAGGGCGCGCTGGACAGCTTCACCGTTGGCCTGTCCAAGGAAGTGGCGGGCGAGGGGATTCGTGTCAATGCCGTGCGCCCCGGCTACATCTACACCGAGTTCCATGCCCTGAGCGGCGACCCGGATCGGGTCAGCAAGCTTGAGTCCGGCATTCCCATGGCCCGCGGCGGGCGCCCGGATGAAGTGGCGGAAGCGATTGTCTGGCTGTTGTCGGACAAGGCGTCCTACGCCACCGGGACGTTTATTGACCTGGGGGGCGGCCGCTAGCAGGCCTGCCGTAACGCGTCAAAAGGTGGGCAGCACCGAGTAGCCTTTGCGGGCGAACTGGTCCAGGCGGTCAGCCTCGGAGTTGTGCAGGATGACCACACCCCTTTCGGAAAACCCGTCTATCTTGCCGTTGCGCTCCTCACTACCGTCGAGCTTGCACTCGTCCAGGTTATCAATGAAGCGCAACACCTTATCCAGATCGTAGGCGGCGTTGGCGCGAGCGTCCGGGTCCGGATTGGCTTGTGTCCAGTCGCCCAGATGCCGCTTGAGATCCCGGTCCAATTGCCAGCGATCGTTACCGTCGACGTAGTCCTTCAACACTGCACTCTGTTCGATAATCCTTTCCGCCGAACGGTGATCCCCTGCAGGGCGCCCCATGGGGCCAGTCAGTCGGCGAACTGCGCGCTGTTCTGCGACCCGCATGTAGTTGGGCGGGATGGGCAATGGAAAATGAAAAAATGGTGGTAGGACATTGTTCATGGCACCTCTCTTTTTTGAGTGAAAAGAGGCGAATGCTAAACCGCGCAATCACGCGGTCCAACGGCACCGTTGAGCTGATCTATTTCAAGGCGTTTTTCAAAACGAACGCACAATCCGCCCCAGCGTCTCCATGGCCTTTTCCGCTGTTTCATCCCAGGGGCTGCCGTAATTCAGACGGATACAGTTACGAAAACGCTGGGTCGGCGAAAAGATCGGCCCCGGTGCAATGCTGATGCCCTGGGCCAGGGCCATCTGGAACAGTTTCAGCGAGTCGGTCTGTTCCGGCAGCTCCAGCCACAGGAAATACCCGCCGGCGGGCTGGCTGACCCGGGTCTGCGCCGGAAAGTAACGGGCGATGGCCGCGAGCATGGCACTTTGCTGTTCTTCCAGGGCATAACGCAGTTTGCGCAGGTGGCGGTCGTAGCCGCCGTGTTGCAGATAGTCGGCAATGGCCGCCTGGGCCGGCATCGAGGCGCAGAGCGAGGTCATCAGCTTCAGACGTTCAATCTTTTGCGCGTAGCGGCCTGCCGCAACCCAGCCCACGCGATAGCCCGGGGCCAGGCTCTTGGCGAAGGAGCCGCAGTGCATCACCAGGCCTTCAGTGTCGAAGGCCTTGGCCGGCTTGGGCGCCTGTTGGCCGTAGTACAGTTCGGCGTACACATCGTCTTCAATCAGCGGAACCTGGTGCCCGCGCAACAACTCGACCAGCTCCTGCTTCTTGGCCTCGGGCATGGTCGCACCCATGGGGTTCTGGAAGCTGGTCATACACCAGCAGGCCTTGATCGGGTAGCGCTCCAGGGTCTGGGCCAGCACCTTCAGGTCAATGCCATCACGCGGATGCACCGGAATTTCCACGGCCTTGAGCTTCAAGCGCTCCAACACTTGCAGGCAGGCATAAAACGCAGGGGCTTCGATGGCCACCAGATCGCCAGGCTCAGTCACCGCTTGCAGGCACAGGTTCAGCGCTTCCAGGGCGCCGTTGGTGATCAGCAGCTCTTCCATGGGCAGCATCAAGCCACCGACCATGTAGCGCAGGGCGATTTGCCGGCGCAGTTGCGGGTTGCCCGGCGACATGTCCGTGACCACCATGCGCGGGTCCATTTCGCGGCTGGCGCTGGCCATGGAGCGGGCCAGGCGTTGCAGGGGGAACAGCGTCGGGCTGGGGAAGGCCGAGCCGAAGGGCACGGTCTGCGGATCCTTGATCGAATCCAGTACCGAGAACACCAGCTCACTGACGTCCACCTCGGTAGATTCGTGAACATGGGCGCTGACTGCCGGCTCCGAAAACGGGCTGGGCGCGTGGGTATTGACGAAATACCCGGAGCGCGGCCGCGCCCGGATCAGGCCGCGGCGCTCCAGCAGGTAATAGGCCTGGAACACCGTGGAGGGGCTGACGCCGTAGGTCTGGCTGGCATAGCGCACCGACGGCACCCGCTGGCCCGGCCCGAGGACGCCGGAGCGGATCAGTTCAGCGATGTCGTCGGCAAATTTCTCGTAGCGTTTCATCGTGATCCTAATGTTCTACAGCGGTCAAAATGTGGGAGAGGGCTAGCCTGCTCCCACAGGGGAATTGCGTGGGTCAGCGGTTCAGCGGCGCGACAAAACGGCTGTCGGCGACACTATAAACACTTGGCTCGTCGATATCCGTTACCTTGAAACGGATGGTTTGCGAGCTGCTGGTCGGCTTGTCACGGGTCAGCGCCACAGACACCGGCACATCCGTGATCTCTCCGGGCGCCAGGCTGATCTCGGTCTTGCCCTGTAGCTGGAAGCCTTCGCCATCCACCAGTTGCACGCGGTAATCCTGGCGCTGCTGGGTCTTGTTGATGATCTTCAAACTGTAGATGTTCTCGATCAACCCCTGGCTGTTCTCCCGGAACATGCCACGGTCCTTGGTGACGTCCAGCGAGACCATGGGCCGTTGCACCAGTGCCATCACCAGGGCGGCGATCATCACCAGCAGCACGGCACTGTAGCCGATCAGGCGTGGCCGCAGCAGGTGGGTCTTGCCACCCTGCAACTGATGTTCGGAGGTGTAACTGATCAAGCCCCGGGCATAACCCATTTTATCCATGATCGAATCGCAGGCGTCGATGCAGGCGGCGCAGCCGATGCACTCCATCTGCAGGCCATCGCGGATGTCGATGCCGGTGGGGCAGACCTGCACGCACAAGTGGCAGTCGATGCAGTCGCCCAGGCCCACATCCGCCGGGTTCACATCGCGTTTGCGCGGGCCACGGCTTTCGCCACGGGCGGCGTCGTAGGAAATGGTCAGGGTGTCCTTGTCGAACATCACGCTCTGGAACCGTGCATACGGGCACATATGCATGCACACCGCTTCCCGCAGCCAGCCGGCGTTGATGTAGGTGGCGCCGGTAAAGAACAGCACCCAGAACAGGCTGACACCGCCCATCTGCCAGGTCAGCAGCTCCTCGGCCAGGGGCCGGATCGGGGTGAAATAGCCGACAAAGGTCAAGCCGGTCAGCACACTGATTGCCAGCCACAGGGTGTGTTTGGCGGCGCGGCGCGCCAGTTTATTCACGCTCCAGGGCGCGGCCTGCAGCTTGATCCGCTGGTTTCGCTCACCTTCGGTGACTTTCTCGCACCACATGAACAGCCAGGTAAACGAGCTTTGCGGGCAGGTGTAGCCACACCAGACGCGGCCGGCAAATACCGTAATGGCAAACAGCCCGAAGGCACAGATAATCAGCAACGCCGACAACAGGATGAAATCCTGGGGCCAGAAGGTTGCGCCAAAAATATGGAACTTGCTTTCAGCCAGGTCCCACAACACCGCCTGGCGTGAGTCCCAGTTCAGCCACACGGTGCCAAAAAACGCCAGGAACAGAAAGCCTGCACCGCTTATGCGCAAGGTCCGGAACAGGCCGGTGAAACTGCGGGTGTGAATCAGGTTGTCGCTGGATTTGGCCTTCATCTTCTTTGGATGTGCAGGCTCGAAATTTTCTACTAATCGGACGGGGATTCTATCGCTCATGGTCTTTCGCTCATCAGCCTCCATCAGGCGGATGAACTATGGGCCGCGATCTGTTTGCATAACAGACTCAGGTAAAACCATAAAAAGCGGATCAGATGAGTTTTTAGCGCGCCGCTGCGACAATGTGCAGCACCCCGCAAGCCGCGGGGCCGGTGCCTGGATCAACAGCACGCAAGGCATGCTGATCCAGATCAATCAAATCACCGAATCACCGGTGCTGGCCTTGAGGTGCTTGCGCCCGTCAATGGCACCTGCGACGGTCAAGGCGTCGGCCTCGGCTTCGGTGATGTAGATCCGTTGGCCGTCGATCTCGACCGCCGACATGGATTTGTCGCTGTCGGTAATCACCGTCACCTCCAAAACGCTGCAGCGTTGTTCTTCACCGTTGTCGTCGGTCTTGAAATAGCAGGTCTGGTTTTCGATACGTACGGGCATGGTCTTCTCCTGGTTGTTCGGTGCTGTTCATTAGGTGATGCACGCGGGCCAATGGTTCGGCGCAACTGACTGGCGGTCGTTGCTGTCCATCTTCTATCTCCCATGAAAAGGACAGGACCATGGACGCCTGGTGGCAAGAAGTCTGGCAAACCCTGCAAAGCGAATTCGCCGATATCGGCGATGCGCGGCAACTGACGCAAATCACCCTACGCCTGCTGATCGCCGCGATTCTGGGTGGCATCCTGGGCTTTGAGCGCGAACAGAAAGGCAAGGCCGCCGGTGTGCGCACCCATATGCTGGTGGCGATGGGCGCAGCCTTGTTTGTGCTGGTGCCACAGATGTCCGGCTCCCAGGCAGACGCCATGAGCCGGGTGGTGCAGGGGGTGATCGCCGGTATCGGTTTCCTCGGCGCGGGGACGATTCTCAAGGGCAAGGAGGAGGACACTGGCCAGCACGTCAAGGGCTTGACCACCGCAGCCGGCCTGTGGATGACCGCCGCCATCGGGGTGGCGGCGGGGTTGGGCAAGGAGTCCACTGCGGTACTGAGCACCGTGCTGGCGCTACTGGTGTTCAGCGTGATGCCAAGGATTGTGAAACTACTAGACAAGCCTTAGCTACGGGCTCCTACACGATAACCGGCGGCATAGTCGTAGGCGGTTCTTCCTTTGCCGGTGGCACGCTTTCCGGCGGTTCCTGTTCGGGAATCGGCGCAGGCTCGGTCGGCGGCAAGGTCGGTGTATCAATATTCGGGTCGGGTGTTTCAGCAGGAATCGGGATGTTCATCGCGGTGGCCTCGTTTGTGTTTTGCTCAATCGGTGGACAACCGCCACGGCCGATTGATTCCCGCCCGGTGGCGGCACACCCCTCTGAACGTTCCGCCGGCCATCGGGTTCGGACCTTATGTGGCCGGTTCAAGAAGAGCCCGCCTGCAGCACTGACAATCAAGCACAAGAGCGTCCTACCCGGATTAGCTCATGGTCTTTCGTTCATCCGCCCCCGCAAGCCGCGGGGCCGGTGCCTGGATCAACAGCACGCAAGGCGTGCTGATCCAGGTCAGTCAAATCACCGAGTCACCTGTGCGGCTCTTTAATCACCTCCGCCTGCTCAGGTCACCAGATCGCTGTAGGTCACTTCACCAAACACCTTGACCACGAACGGTGGCTTCCCGGGATCGCCGGCGATCATCACCACGCTTGTGTGGGTACCCGGCAGGTAGTGAATCTGCATTTCACCGCTGGCGCCTGAGAAGTTCTCTACCAGGTTAAGGGGTTTATTACCCAGTTGGGCACGAACTCCCGAGACATCGAGCTTGTCACGGCCGTGGGCAAAGTTCATGACTTCGCTCGGCGCTGCCAGGATCGATTCGCCAATATTGCCGAAGGTGAAGGTTTGGCTGCTGCCTTGGGCAGGTGGATTGTCCCTGGGCTGGGGTGTCTGGGTTGTCTGTATCGGCGGGTTATTCTCCGGTGTTGGCTTTGCCTGGGACGGTGTCTCATCCGTTGGCGTGTCCTGGGGGAGTGCGTTCAATGATTGGCCGAGGCCGGAAAGGGCCTTGGCGGTGCCTGCGCTATCGCGCTTGCGCTGCTTGATATTCACTTCCTCCAGACGCAACTCTTGCTCGACTTCCTGGCTGGCCCTGAAATCCGCCTCGGGGTCGCCGGTGTTCATGCGTGATCTGATTTCATTCTTACTCAACCCAGGGACCTCCACGGCTGCCGCAGTATCTTGCAGGTGCTCGAGGTTTGTTTGGCTCAAGAGTGTCTTGAATTCGTTGAGTTGCCTGATCGTTCCGGCGGCATTGGGGCCATTCTGCATCGTGCGGATATTGGCCGGGCTCAACAACGTGCGCAGTTCGCTGAGCCGGCTCCGGGTCTCCATGGAAAACGGCTCGCGCAACATTTGTATGACACTGTCGCGGTTCAATAACTTGCCAACTTTGTCGGCTATTACAGAGCCTGCGTCAGGCGTTTGTGGGCGAGGCTTGGCCTGTGCAGTGGCCGCCTCGGACTGCCGGGAGGGATAGCCACGCTCGGCAGGCTTTGCGTCAGGCTGGCGCGTGGTTTTGAACTGTGAGGTAGGCGTTGGCTGCTGACGCGGTCTGTCAGGCGCTTTTGTTCGTGGGAGGGCACTTGGGCCGGCCTTGAGCAAGCGCAGAATCTCTTGAGAATGATTAAGTGGCACTTTTTCAGGAAGCGACGTGATAGGTCGGTACGGCTGATGATTAGCGGGTTGAATTGACATGATGAGCCCTCGCATGGGTTTGACGTGATGCATGCGCAAGTCAGCCTATCTTCGGGCGAGGGCGATCGACTTCAGTGCTTTCGGGCTGGTTGGTAGGACGTATCTCTAATGCTTGCCCGATCGCGGGCAAGCAGCGACGCTTCTCAGGCGACGACCGGTGGCGCGGTTTGCGGTGGGTCCTCCATCGGTGGTGGCTGGTTTTCAGGTGACTCCTGCTCGGGAATCGGCACTGGCTCAGTGGGCGGCAGTGGTGGCTTGTCTATATTGGGCTCTGGGGTTCGTGCGGGATCGGGATACTCATCGGTATGGCCTCCTTTGTGCTTTGTTGTATCGGGGACAATCGGCACGACCGATTGATTCCCGCCCGGCGGGCGGCACATCCATCTGAACTTTCCGCGAGCCACCGGGCTCGGACCTTATGTGGCCGGCTCAGGAAGAGCCCGCCTGCAGCACTGACAATCAAGCACAAGAGCGTCCATGGGGCGTAAGGGGAGATGCTCGATGACGGCTGAAATACCCGGATTACCACTGTCCCAGGCACTGTTGCTGCCCAGGATCGCCATTGAAGACACGATGCCGGTGCTTGATGCCGGCGCATTCGCCGTCAAGGCCGTGCAAGGGCAGTCCATCCACGTTACCAGCAAGGTGTTCGCCGACGGCCATGACCAGTTGGCCGTGTTGATTCGCTGGCGGTCGCTGAGTGAAGACAACTGGCATCGCGAGGTCATGGCAGACAAGGGCAACAACACCTGGGAAGGCACTTTCGACGTCACCCTGCAGGGCCCGCACCAATATTGCATCGAGGCGTGGATCGACCATTTCGCCAGTTTCTGCTACGAACTGGGCAAGAAACACACCGCCGGGGTTCCCGTCAGCCTGGAGCTGCAGGAAGGTCGCCAGCAGGTCTTGCAAGCCGCTGAACGCAGTGAAGGTGAGCTGCAGGAGCACTTGCAGCAATTGCATCAACAATTGTCCGGGCTGCTGGAAACCGAGCAGGTCGCGTTGTTTCTGCACGAACACAGTGCACAGCTGATGGCCGAGGCCGATTTGCGCCCCTACCTGAGTATCAGCCCGGTGTATCCACTGGATGTGGAACGGCCCCAGGCGTTGTTTGCCAGTTGGTACGAGCTGTTTCCGCGCTCGATCACCGACGATGCGGCGCGTCATGGCACTTTCAATGACGTGCATGGGCGCCTGGCGATGATCCACGACATGGGCTTTGACGTGCTGTACTTCCCGCCGATCCACCCGATCGGCCGCAGTCACCGCAAGGGCAAGAACAACTCACTGACCGCCGGCCCTGAGGATCCCGGCAGCCCGTATGCCATCGGCAGCGAGGAGGGCGGCCATGACGCCATCCATTCGCAACTGGGCACCCGCGAGGATTTCCGCCGCCTGGTAGCGGCCGCCGCCGAGCACGGCCTGGAGATCGCCCTGGACTTTGCCATCCAGTGTTCCCAGGACCACCCCTGGCTCAAGCAGCATCCCGGCTGGTTCAACTGGCGCCCGGACGGCACGATCAAATATGCGGAAAACCCGCCGAAGAAATACCAGGACATCGTCAACGTCGACTTCTATGCCGCCGATGCGATCCCCAGCCTGTGGCTGGAGTTGCGTGATGTCGTGCTGGGCTGGGTCGAGGAGGGGGTCAAGACCTTCCGCGTCGACAACCCTCACACCAAGCCGCTGCCATTTTGGCAATGGTTGATCAGCGACGTACGGGCCCAGCACCCCGAAGTGATCTTCCTCGCCGAGGCCTTCACCACCCCGGCGATGATGGCGCGGCTGGGCAAGGTCGGTTATTCCCAGAGCTACACCTATTTCACCTGGCGCAACACCAAGGCCGAATTGAGTGAGTACTTCACCCAGTTGAACCAGTCGCCCTGGCGTGAATGCTACCGGCCGAACTTTTTCGTCAACACGCCGGACATCAACCCGGGCTTTCTGCATGAGTCCGGGCGCCCCGGCTTTTTGATCCGTGCCGCGCTGGCCACCATGGGCTCGGGCCTATGGGGCATGTACTCGGGTTTTGAGCTGTGTGAAAGCGCGCCGGTGCCGGGCAAGGAAGAGTACCTGGACTCGGAAAAGTACGAGATCCGCCCCCGGGACTTCAGCGCCCCCGGCAACATCATTGCCGAGATTGCCCAACTCAACCGCATCCGCCGGCAAAACCCGGCGCTGCAGACACACCTGGGCCTGACGCTCTACAACGCGTTCAACGACCACATCTTGTACTTCGGCAAGCGCAGCGAGGATGGCAGCAACTTCATCCTGGTCGCCGTCAACCTCGACCCGTTCAACGCCCAGGAGGCGCATTTCGAGCTGCCGCTGTGGGAGATGGGCCTGCCGGACGACGCCCAGGTGCAGGGCGAAGACCTGATGAACGGCCATCGCTGGACCTGGTACGGCAAGACCCAGTGGATGCGCATCGAGCCCCATATGCCATTTGGCATCTGGCGCGTAACCCAGCCTTGAGTCGGATGCAGATCAGCTGTGGGAGCGGGCTTGCCCGCGATAGCAGTGTGCCAGTCAAGTATCCATCAACTGATCCAGCGCTATGGCGGGCAAGCCCGCATACATTGATCAAGCCCAGTCTGTAAGTTTTCTTGAATTTTCCAGGAGTTTCCAATGGCGAAGAAACCCAAGGCTGCCACCTTTATCAAAGACCCGCTCTGGTACAAGGACGCGGTGATTTACCAGGTTCACGTCAAATCCTATTTCGACTCCAATAACGACGGCATCGGGGATTTCCCCGGGCTGATCGCCAAACTCGACTACATCGCCGACCTGGGCGTGAACACCATCTGGCTGCTGCCGTTCTACCCCTCGCCACGCCGTGACGACGGCTATGACATTGCCGAATACCGTGGTGTGCACAGCGACTACGGGACCATGGCCGACGCCAAGCGTTTTATCGCCGAGGCGCACAAGCGCGGGCTGCGGGTGATTACGGAGCTGGTGATCAACCACACCTCGGACCAGCATCCGTGGTTCCAGCGCGCACGCAAGGCCAAGCCTGGCTCCAGTGCCCGGGACTTCTACGTGTGGTCCGATGACGACCAGAAATACGACGGCACCCGCATCATTTTCCTCGACACCGAAAAGTCCAACTGGACCTGGGACCCGGTCGCCGGCCAGTACTTCTGGCACCGCTTCTATTCCCACCAGCCGGACCTCAACTTCGACAACCCGCAAGTCATGAAGGCCGTGCTGTCGGTGATGCGCTACTGGCTGGACATGGGCATCGACGGCCTGCGCCTGGACGCGATTCCTTACCTGATCGAGCGCGACGGCACCAACAACGAGAACCTTCCCGAAACCCACGATGTGCTCAAGCAGATTCGTGCCGAGATCGACGCCAACTACCCCGACCGCATGCTGCTGGCCGAAGCCAACCAATGGCCGGAAGATACCCAGCTGTACTTTGGTGACCAGAAGGGCGACGACGGCGACGAATGCCATATGGCCTTCCACTTCCCGCTGATGCCGCGCATGTACATGGCCCTGGCCCAGGAAGATCGCTTCCCGATCACCGATATTCTGCGCCAGACCCCGGAAATTCCCGCGAACTGCCAATGGGCGATTTTCCTGCGCAACCATGATGAGCTGACCCTGGAAATGGTCACCGACAAGGAGCGCGATTACCTGTGGAATTACTACGCCGCCGATCGCCGCGCGCGCATCAACCTGGGGATTCGCCGACGCCTGGCGCCCTTGATGGAGCGCGACCGCCGCCGCATCGAGCTGCTCAACAGCCTGTTGCTGTCCATGCCTGGCACACCGACCCTGTATTACGGTGATGAAATTGGCATGGGCGACAATATCTACCTGGGCGACCGCGACGGCGTGCGCACGCCGATGCAATGGTCCATCGACCGTAACGGTGGTTTTTCCCGCGCCGACCCGGCCAGCCTGGTGCTGCCGCCGATCATGGACCCGCTCTACGGCTACCAGTCGGTCAACGTCGAAACCCAGGCCCAGGACCCCCATTCCCTCCTGAACTGGACGCGGCGCATGCTGGCGATCCGCAAGCAGTCCAAGGCGTTCGGGCGCGGCACCCTGAAAATGCTCTCGCCGAGCAACCGCCGGATCCTCGCTTACACCCGCGAGTACACCGGGGTCGACGGCAAACAGGAAATCATCCTGTGTGTGGCCAACGTGTCGCGTACGGCCCAGGCGGCGGAGTTGGACCTGTCGGCCTTTGCTGGCATGGTTCCGGTGGAAATGCTCGGCGGCAATGCCTTCCCGCCCATCGGTCAGCTGAATTTCCTGCTGACCCTGGCGCCGTACGGCTTCTATTGGTTTGTGCTGGCCGCGGAAAACCAGATGCCCAGCTGGCATGTGGAGCCGGCCCAGAGTCTGCCGGACTTCACCACCCTGGTCCTGAAAAAACGCCTCGAAGAATTGCTCGAAGCGCCGTGCCGCACCACTCTGGAGCAGACTTCACTGCCCAGCTGGCTGGCCAATCGGCGTTGGTTCGCCAATAAGGACTCAACCATTGACCGCGTGCATATCGCTTATGGCGTGCGCTTTGGCGATGCCCAACATCCGGTGCTGCTCAGTGAGATTGAAGTGACCAGCGGCGGGCAGACCAGCCGTTATCAGTTGCCCTTTGGCCTGCTGGGCGAAGATCAATTCAGCAGCGCCTTGCCGCAGCAACTGGCCCTGGCACGGGTACGCCGGGTGCGCCAGGTGGGCCTGATCACCGATGCGTTCAGCCTCGACAGCTTCATCCGCGCGGTGATCGAGGGCCTGCGCGCCGAGACCGCGCTTACCAGCAGCGATGGGGAGATCCGTTTCGAGCCGACCTCACAATTGCCCGACTTGCCCCTGGGCGACCAGTTGCAAGTGCGTTACCTGGCGGCCGAGCAGTCCAACAGTTCAGTGGTGGTCGGCGAAAGCCTGGTGCTGAAGTTGATCCGCAAGGTCAGCACCGGGATTCATCCGGAACTGGAAATGGGCGCCTACCTGACCGCCGCCGGCTACGCGCATATCTCGCCGTTGCTGGGGTCGGTGATCCGCCGCGATGCCGAAGGCCAGGACAACCTGCTGATGATTGCCCAGGGCTATCTCAGCAATCAGGGCGATGCCTGGGGTTGGACCCAGAACAACCTGGAGCGGGCGATTCGCGATGAATTGGCCGAAGCGATTTCCGAACAGGAACAGCACTACAACGCCCTCGGCGAACTGGCGGATTTCGCCGGGCTGCTCGGGCAACGGCTGGGGGAAATGCACAACGTGCTGGCGGCGCCAACCACCAACCCGGACTTCCAGCCCGAAGTCACTACCGTCAAGGACAGCCAGGGCTGGGCCAAGCAGGTGGGCGCGCAGATCGAGCGTGCATTGCAACTGCTCAAACAGCATCAAAACCAATTGAACCCCGCCGACCAGGGGTTGGTCACTCAACTGCTGGCACAGAAAAAGGCGATTGCCAGCCATGTGCAGGCCTTGGCAAAAGCCACGGTGGGCGGCTTGCGCATCCGGGTCCATGGGGATTTGCACTTGGGCCAGGTCCTGGTGGTCAAGGGCGATGCCTATCTGATCGACTTCGAGGGCGAGCCCGCGCGGCCGTTGCACGAGCGCCGAGGCAAGCACAGCCCGTACAAGGACGTCAGCGGCGTACTGCGTTCGTTCGACTACGCCGCCGCCATGGCCCTGAATGTGCAAGGGCAAGGGCTGGATCACTCGGCCGATACCGATGCCTCGCGCCAACGCGTGGTAGATCGCTACCTGACTGAAGCGCGCCAGGCATTTATCCAGGCGTATCAACAGGCTACGTCTACACTGGCGCATGACTGGCAGGATGCCAAAGGGGCAGAAGCGGCTCTCGCATTGTTCAGCCTGGAGAAGGCGGCGTATGAAGTGGCCTACGAGGCAGAGAACCGCCCGACCTGGCTGGCAGTGCCATTGCGCGGATTGCACGGGTTGCTGGACGGGCGTTAAAGGCGTACGTCAAAACAAAGCAGATCGAATGTAGGAGTTGTCGAGCTTTCGCCAGGCTACGATGGCGGCGCTAGCTGACACTGCGCCAGCGCTGGCAAGCCAGCTCCCACATTTGATCCTTAGTGTCACAAGCGGTGGGAGAAATCATGAGCTTTACACATAAAGAACCGCTGCAATCGAAATTCGCGGTCATGCCGGCACCCAAGGATATTGAAGCCCTGGTGCGCGCCGAACATCCGGATCCGTTTGCGCTCCTCGGCCCCCACGATGATGAGCAGGGCGGCCAGGTTATCCGCGCATTCCTGCCTGAGGCCTTGAGTGTCGAGGTGCTGGCCCGTGACAGCGGCGACGGGCTTGGCAGCCTGGATGCCACCCCGGTTCCCGGCTTGTTTGTCGGGCATTTCTCTACACGCCAAAGTTACCTGCTGAAGATCCAGTGGGCCGGCGGCGAGCAAATCACCGAAGACCCCTACAGCTTCGGCCAGTTGCTCGGGGAAATGGACCTGTACCTGTTTGCCGAAGGCAATCACCGTGAGTTGAGCAATTGCCTGGGCGCCCAAGTGACGAGCGTCGATGGCATCCAGGGCGTGCGCTTTGCCGTGTGGGCGCCGAATGCCCGGCGGGTCTCGGTGGTGGGCGACTTCAATATCTGGGACGGGCGCCGCCACCCGATGCGCCTGCGGCATCCCGCCGGGGTCTGGGAGATCTTTATCCCGCGCCTGCAACCGGGCGCGGCCTACAAATACGAAATTCTCGGCGCCACCGGGATCCTGCCGCTCAAGGCCGATCCCATGGCCCTGGCCACCCAGTTACCGCCCGACACGGCGTCGAAGGTCGCCGCGCCATTGCAAGTGGCGTGGTCGGACGAAGCCTGGATGCAGGCCCGGGGCGAACGCCAGGCGCCGAGTGCGCCCCTGTCAATCTACGAACTGCACGTCGGTTCCTGGCAATGCGAGCTGGACGAGTTGGGCGAAGTGTCGCGCCAATACGGCTGGCGCGAGCTGGGGGAGCGGCTGATTCCCTATGTGCAGCAACTGGGTTTTACCCATATCGAACTGATGCCGATCATGGAGCACCCGTTCGGTGGTTCCTGGGGGTACCAGCCGTTGTCGCAATTTGCACCCAGCGCACGCTTTGGTTCGCCCGACGAATTTGGCGCGTTCGTCAACGCCTGCCATCAGGCGGACATCGGCATCATTCTCGACTGGGTGCCGGCGCATTTTCCTACCGATACCCACGGCCTGGCCCAGTTCGACGGCACCGCGCTGTACGAATACGGCAACCCGCTGGAAGGCTTTCATCAGGACTGGGACACGCTGATCTACAACCTGGGGCGTACCGAGGTCCATGGTTTTATGCTGGCGTCGGCATTGCACTGGCTCAAGCACTTCCATATTGATGGCCTGCGGGTGGATGCGGTGGCGTCGATGCTGTATCGCGACTACTCACGCAAGGCTGGGGAGTGGGTGCCTAACCGCCACGGTGGGCGCGAAAACCTCGAAGCCATAGAGTTCCTGCGCCACCTCAACGATGTAGTGGCTCTGGAAGCTCCCGGCGCCTTGGTAATCGCCGAGGAATCCACCGCCTGGCCTGGCGTCAGCCAGCCGACCCAGCAGGGCGGCCTGGGGTTCAACTACAAGTGGAACATGGGCTGGATGCACGATTCGCTGCATTACATCCAGCAGGACCCGGTGTACCGCGCCCATCATCACAATGAGCTGAGTTTCGGCCTGGTGTATGCCTGGTCCGAGCGTTTTGTGCTGCCGATCTCCCATGATGAGGTGGTGCATGGCAAACACTCGCTGATCGACAAGATGCCCGGCGACAGGTGGCAAAAATTCGCCAACCTGCGGGCCTACCTGAGCTTTATGTGGATGCATCCGGGCAAGAAGCTGCTGTTTATGGGCTGCGAGTTTGGTCAATGGCGTGAGTGGAACCACGACCAGCAACTGGATTGGTACCTGCTGCAGTACCCGGAACACCGGGGTGTGCAGAAACTGGTGGGCGACCTCAATCGCCTGTACCGCGAAGAGCCGGCCCTGCACGAGCAAGACGACGCACCGCAAGGCTTCCAGTGGTTGATTGGCGACGATGCAATCAACAGCGTGTATGCCTGGCTGCGCTGGAGCAAGGACGGCAAGCCGGTGCTGGTGGTGGCCAACTTCACCCCGGTGCCCCGCGAGGCGTACAAGGTGGGAGTACCGTTTGCCGGCAGTTGGAAGGAGGTGATCAATAGCGATGCCGACACCTATTCCGGTTCCAACTACGGCAACGGCGGTGAAGTGTTCACCCTCGACGAGCCGCACCATGGGCAGCCGGTGTCGCTGGCGTTGAATCTGCCGCCACTGGGGGTCCTGATTCTGCGCCAGGAGTAAAGGCGCGTCGCATGGCCATCGTGGCTTGACCACGGTGGCCTGACCAACGCTGTTACCAAACCGTCTGGAACATTTTCTTACGTGTGCGCCACACAAGGATGTCAGCGATCAGGCGCAGTTTCCCAGTCCCCCTTCGTTTCGTCGCTGTGCCTGTGTATCACTGCCAGAGACGAACCATCATGACGCCTGTCCACCTCAACACACGATTTGCGCCTGCTGCTGCCACCTTGTCACGCTCCGACACGCCACCACCTAGCGAAGGCAGTGCCGGCCTGACGCTGGTGCAACCGCCTGCGCAAGCGACTCCCTCACAGCAGGCGCAAGTGCGGGGAAAGCTCGGTGATCTGGACGAAATACTACGGGTGCTGCACGCGCTGCAAACCCCGAATGCCGTCGTCAATAAAAGCTTGTTTCTCAACAAAGACTCGCCGCTGATACCCGCCAATGGCTCGACCCAACCGGGGACCAATCGGCTGGATAACATGCTCGCGTTTTACGGGATAGTACCCTCCAACCCCAAGACACCCGAGCAGGTGCAAGCGGCGATTGACGCTGCGCAAGATGCGCGTAGCGAAATCAGCCTGGGCCTGGATGATCCGTACAGTGACATGGATGGCTTGCTGGACAAGCGCAATGAGCCCGCTATCCAGGCCTGGGTTGCCGAGCAAGAGGCCAAGTACAAAAAACCGTTGCTCAGCCAGCTGACCGAAGACCTCCCACCCCAGGCCCTGAAAAAAGCCCAGGGCACGCCGGCCGCCGTGCTGGAGCTGCTACTCAAATCGCCCAAGGCCAATGAACGGGTTCAGCAGTTGTTAAAAACCCTGGGCGGGGCCGAGTTCCCCCTGGATGGCGTCATAACGCCCGAAGTCAAGGTCAAGCTGTTGCTCAAGGCCCTGGCCTTGAGTCTGGACCCGCTGCAGACGCGCCAACCCGGGCAGGTTGCCGGCTTTAATCTGGCCTCGAGTGACCAGTGGGGCCAAAGCTACCCGTCGATAAAGTCCGCGTTCAGGAACCACCTGGTCGATTCACGGCAGCTTTCCGGGGATCAGGCCCATCTGGCGGCCTATATTCTGCAACCCCAGTTCCCGCCCGACTTTGCCGTGCGTGATACGCCAGCGGATCTACCTTACCGAGGGTCGGCGGTGTGGGTGAACTTCCAGCAAGGCGTCAGTCTGGCTGAAACGATCGCGCCGGGCTCGTCGCGGCGCATGGGCTTTCAACAACTGGTCGATCTGCCTGGCAAGCTCAGCGAGCAAGCTACAACGGACGGTGAGTGGGCGCTCATAACCTCGACCCGTACCCCGGCGGTTCTGGCGTGGGCGGTGACGCAAGGGGTGCTCCCACAGAAGGAAAGCTATTCGCAGGAAGATATAAATAAGGCAGCCACTGCACTGGACGCCCATATCGATAGCGTGGTCGCGGCAACCCAACAGATGGCGGCCGATGTGCCGATGCGCAAAGACTATTTCGAACGGATGCAGAAGGGCACTTCCCGGACCGAGGTGCTGAGCCTGATCAGTCCTGTTTTTGCCCTGTACAGGCACATGAGTGGTGAGAAAATCACCCCCTCGGACGTCAACTATCAATACCCTGTTTATGATGAAGGCCAGTTCCAGGGGGCGTTTGACAAATACCTGGCCGATACCAAGGTTGCCTACGGAACGCTTGTCCGCAGCCAGTTGACCCAGTTGCCGCTAAAGGACCGCGAGGCGATCGAACGGGGTGACGTAACGCTGTATGCCCTGCGGACAAAACCCGGCAGCCCCAATGAAACCGCCGAGGAGAAAAAGGCCGCTGTCACACGCCCGGCGTTTATTCTCAAAGCCAAATACAAGGGCGAGACAAACTACTACGAAGTGAATCCGGTCAAGGGCATCGCCCGGCGGCGCGACGACTTGAAGCCGATCCTGGCGTCCTACAACCCCACCGATAAACGCTATGGCAAGGATTTCATTTCAATTGACCATTCCGCTGAGGGTGAGCCTTCTGAAGAATTGGTAGTCCGCCACACCCGCCCCGACAGCAGGGCCGAGTTCAAGCAACAGTGGGCGGATTACAAGGCCGGCAAAGGCCCCAAACCCAAGAGCTTTTCCATCGTGGTCCCGCAACAGCTCGCGCACTTTTCAGCGGCGAGCAATCCGTCGACAGGTGCGGTGCCGCACACCCTGGCGTCCGAACGCTCAGTGGAGATCGCCAAGGCCATTACCACGGATCTGTTTTATGTCGATGAAACCACGCTCAAGCAGTGGGCGGAGTCGGACCCGGCCCGGGAAAGCGCGGCCCATAAAAACGACGACGCTTTTTGGGATCGGGTCAAAGGCGTCGGTCAGATGGTTGTTCCGTTCTGGAGTGGCATCGAAAACCTGGTCAAAGGCAATACCAAGGAGGGCATCAAGGATCTGGTGGTCGATGGCCTGCTGACCTTCGCCGGGCCGGCGGGCAAGTTTGCCGCGGGCTCGGTGCGCCTCCTGTCCACGGCCGGCAAGATTGGCGTAAGGGCACTGCTGCCAAAATTTCTGCCCCTGGTGAAGAAGTTCGCGGTTTCCGTGGCGCACAATCTCAACCCGCTTGACCCGGTGATGCCCGCGATCAATGGCCTGGGGGGCAGGCTCATGAAGTCTGGGCGCGCGGGCCTGAGCAATCTCCAGGCCGGTATTGCCAAGGTCAAGCAATCCGGCTTCCTTAAACTGCCCGGCAGAGGCCGCTACGACATTACCCCGAAGATCCCCTTGACCCCCAGGCCCGTCGCGCAGGGCCTGACCTTGCGGGTCCCCGAAGGCCTCTCCAGTGACCAGGTCCGAGTCCTGCATCGGCACACGTACAGCGACCTGGTTATCGGTGATGATGTCTTTCGCTATAACCCAAAAAAGCCCGACAGCCTGATCAAACTGGGCGGCCCGGAGGATACCGAGCCGCTTGAAGGGTTGGTGATGACCTGTGGCGGCGGGGGCCGGCGATCCAAGCGGGACCTGAATGACCTGTGCTACACCAAACAGATCGAGCCAGGAGGCACGCCGGTCTTCCAGGACGCACAAGCACTCGAGCATCGCCGACTGATCCCGCGGGCCGGCCCAGGAAAAGGGCCGCGCACGGTCATCCATGAGCACCGTCGTTACCGCGTCAATGAGGCGGGCAACCAGGAGCTGCTACCGATGGCGAGTGTAGGACCTGTGACCTATAAACCTCGCACGACCGGCAGCGTGGTCAACGAAGCGGATTTTGGCTATGACGATTTTGGTGTGCCCAGGGCGATCAACCAGGAAACGGTGGTGGTCAAGATGGATGCGATCAGCGACCTGAGTAATGACCAGCGCGTCATCAGGGGAGTCAAGGTCAACCATAGTGGCCACCAGTACGTGGTGGTCGAGGCTGATACCGGCGTGCACTATTACGCTGAGCTGACAGGCAACGGGCAGCTGGATTTTCACCGGATGACCCGCAGTGATGCGCTGGATGTCGAATTCATCAAATTCTACGACCAATACAAGGATATCTACGGTTTCGCGGCGCAGGGGCTCCCGGACAATCAGTTGGTGGTACTGCCCAGCCTGGAGACGCTGATCAAGAAAATCGTCGCCGACGAGCCTATGTCACCTGCCGAAATCAACCATCTTGCCAGCGTACTGCAAGGCCTGTCCCCCGAGAAACAACGCGAAGTCCTGATGGCGGTGTACGCATCGGGAAACAACCCCGGACATGTGGTAGTGGCGGCCAAACCGATCCGACTGGCGCCGATCAACAAGCCTGCTGACTTCGCCCAGTTGCCGGCGGAACAACAGAATCGCGTGTATGCAGAAGGTGCGAGAAAAGCGGTTGACGAGCAGTTCCAGGCCACGGGCATTCGCTCAGCCAATCAACAGGTGCCCGGGCTTGCCGGCGAGGCCACGCGCAACGCGACGGCCACAGAAGTGGTGGGTTGGCTGTACACCCGTACGGGGGCGCCCAATTATTCCGAAATGGTCCTGAAGACCGGCGCCGGCAATTGTGACCAGATGGCCAAGGTCGCCGTTGATACGATCAATGCCAGTGGCGGCGATGCCCGTATCGCGCAAGTCAAAGGACATACCTTCGCGGTCGTCGGCGGGCCCCCGGGCCAGCCCCGCAGTAAAGGGTTTGTGGGGCCGGAGTGGGATCAGGCATGGGTCGTCGACCCCTGGGCCGGTATCACCTGCCGGGCGGCAGACTACCCGGCCCAGTTCAAGGCGCGGATGCAGGAGTGGAGCCAGTCTGGCAGGCGCATCCTGATCAGCGATGGAGGAACGCCGCCGCGCTCGGTGTGGAGCGACCCCATGGACCCACGCTGGATAAGCGCCACCGTCGATGGTGAAGCCCAGGTGTTCCAATAATCCGTTGCGCTAGAACTCCATCCTGAGGCCCAGGCTGCCCTTGCGCCCATCCAGTGCATTGCTGTCGAGGTTGCGCGCATAACCCACCTCGCCATACACGCTGACACTGCTGGAAACCTGCAGCGTTGCGCCGGCACTCAGGTCCAGGGTGGTGGATTTCTGCTCGGTATCAATGTCCTGGGCGTCATTGAATCGCACACGATGGGTCCCGGATGCCCCGTGCCAGACGTTGGTGCGGATATAGGGCTGGACCGGCATCGCGGCCAGGGTATAGCTGCCGCGCAATCGGGCCCCGAGCCGGGTGGTGATGGCGGTGTCCGCGGAAAACCCGACCTTGGACACCCCATCATTCTGGCTATCGAGCCTGGTTTTATTGGCGATCAGTTGCACCTGCGGCTCCAACACCCAGTGTTGCCCGACCTGCAGCGGTATGCCGGCTTCCACCGAGCCCAGCACATCGTGACCTTTGGTCTTGAGCTTGAGACCCCGATCGGATTCGCTGCGGCCATTGAGGTGGGTGCCCATCAGCACCACATCGACGTACCAGCCATACGGGTCGATCAACGTCCAATACAGGCCCAGGCTGTCGCCGCGTAATGTGGTGTTGCCAGCATCCAGGTGCTGCCATCCGCGGTTGAACCCATCGACATTACCCCTCAGTCGGCTATGCCCGACGAAGAAGCCCAGCCGCTGGGTCTGGCCATTGCCAGTGGTCCAGGCATGGACATCGCTGCCCACCTGGAAGCCGCTGACCGAACCGTCCAACCGAGGGGCGACGGTACCGGCGTAGGCCTGGCGGCTACTGCTGCCGTAAACCCGGCCCCAGCCTGCCGGGAATGAGCCGGTGGCGGTCTGGCGACTCTGATCGCCCATGCGTTCGTGGTAGGTCCCGAGCATGGCCCGGACGGTCTGCTGCGCCGCCGGAAACAGCGTCGAATACACCGGTACCTCGGGGCGGTAGATCGGGATCGGCGGTTCACCGGGCACCGGCGTTGGCAAGTCAACCGGCGTGCCTTCGCCAGGCACCGGCAACGGCACCGGGGGCTGCTCCGGCTCGGGCAGGGGAGGCGCGACAATGGCTGAGCGCAGGTACCACTGTTGTTCGGAGCCGGCACTGACACCGCCCTTGAACAGGAAGTACTCAAAGACCCCGGCGGACACCGAACCGCCTGCCAGGCTGAAGGCCCGGTCGCTGCCCGTCGCACCGTTGCGCGCTTCGACCACCTGGATGCCGTTGCTCAAGGTCTCGGCGCCGGCCCCGCCCAGATTGCTGACGTTGAGGGTCGTGGTGCCCAGTAGCGAGCCCTGGTTCACCACCAGTTTGTCACTGGCGGCACCATCGCCGGCCAACACACTTTGCAGCGCCATCTGCCCGTTGTTGCCGGTGTAGGTGCCATTTACCGTCAGGCTGTCGGTAGCGCCGGTACTGCCGGTTGTCATGTCGATCAGGCCGCTGTTGTTGAGGCTTGCCAACTGGCCGGCCGTGAATGGGCTGATGGCCCCCTGGCTGACCAGCAGCACACTGCTGCCGTCGATATTCAAGCTGCCGGTACCGCTGCCGCTATCCCCCAGTTTGAAATCCTGCGCCAAGGTAAAGCGCGAGCCGTTGTCCAGGTTGACCGTTTCCCAGTTGACGTAGCGTTCTGCGGTGGCTGCCTGGGTGTTATCGAAGACCAGGGTGTCGGTGCCCACGCCGCCATCGACCAGGGGCGTGGAAGAGAGCAGGGCCTGTGTCAGGTTTTGCAGCAATGCCCTGTCGTTATCCGCGCCCATATTGACCGCTGAATTGACCGTGCCTGCCCCGATCCAGTTGAACTGATCGTTGCCGAAGCTCATCAGCACCTGCCCATTGACCACGCCGCCGGTCAGGGTGAACAGGTCATCGCCACCACTGACACTGACGTTGCCGCCGATATACCCCCCGGAAACAGCGATGGTGTCCAAGCCAAAGCCAGTCACCAGGTTGCCGTTGATCCGTCCGCCGAGCAGGGTGTAGAAGTTGTTGTCGAGCTTCATATCCACCCGGCCGATGGTGCCGGCGGATTGGGTGGCCACGTCGCCATCCTCGAATGCCCCGACGATCTCGCCACCGCTCATATAGAACGTATCGCGGCCATCGCCCTGGGCCACGCTGGCCACGCGCCCGCCGCTTTGCGCATAGTTGTCGATGCCGTTGCCCTGGTTGATCGCGCCCACGGTGCCGCCGCTGATCTGCACCGTGTCGGCACCATCGCCCTGGGTCACTGCACCCACCACCGCATTGAGGTCCGCGCGGAAAATATTCGCGCCATGGCCCATGTTCAAGGCGCCCATGCTGCCTGACTGGGCTTGCACCTGATCATGGCCGTCGCCAAACGTGACAGTGCCGGTGATCGCGCCATTACCACCGCTGGGAAGACTGAGGGCGTTATTGCCATTGAGGTCGGTAAAACCGAGTGCTGTGCCACTGTCGCAGAGGGTGGTGTCGTCACCCGCAGTGATCACCGGGGTACAGGCCGCATAGGTGGCTGGCGGGAAGGTCCCCATCAGGGCCGCGCTGGTTAGCCAGGCGCCCAGGTACCGCCGCACATATCGCCGTGTGCTCATGATCTATCCTCGCTCGATGGAAGATGACGTCCCGCCGCCCCCAAGGGCAGGCACGGTCCGGACCATGACAACGCAAAAAAGCACGATAACGATAAGGGACAACCGGTTTCCTGTTTCGTAAAACATCGCCAATGCAAGGGGTTGGCATGGCTATCTCGACTGCACTTGAACCTGTGCAGTGCTTGTTCCACGTTAGCAACCGCCGGGAGGGGCCGCCACTGTCAGAGTTAACAGGTATAGACCTGTGTCACAGGAACACGATCTCATAGGGCTCACGCATACGCTCCAGCAACACCGGTGGCAGCATGGGCGCCAGGCCGATCAGCGGGTCGCCGAGCAACTGACTGGCGTAGGCGTGGGCGGCATGGCGTTTGCGCGCCACGCTCCAGGTGTCGAGGCGCACCTTGCGCGCGCACTGCCAGGGCATGCGCCCGGCTTCGCGGGCGGGCCAGTGCCAGGCCCAGATCGGCAACTCCAGCAGGCGCGCGCCCGTCAGCGCACAGGCGATGGCGGTGGCACGACCAACCGCATCGTGGTCGTCATTGCCATCATTGCGCCAGGTGGTAAACACCACATCGCCGGGTTGCAGGTAACGCGCAATAAACTGGCTCAAGGGCTGTTCGTGGGCGGCCAAAGCGTTGTCGCAAAAGCCACCACGGATCCATTTCAGGCTGTGCAAGGGTAAGCCCAGACGGCGCAGGGCCTCGACACTTTCCTGGGGCCGGAACACGCTCAGGCGTTGCGCCGACCATTGGTTGGAGCCCGGATGGCTGGCACTGCCGTCGGTGATCGAGATCAACTTCAGAGGGTAATCCAGGGCACTGAACAGTTGCAGCAAACCGCCGCAGGCCAGCACTTCGTCCCCAGGATGCGGAGCAACTACCACCACGCGTGAGCCAGGGGGCACCAGTAGAGAAGGGCTGATGGTCGGGATTTGCGCCAGCTGCGGCGCACTGTTCCAGATTTGCGCCGGCACGCGGCGCCCGTCGTGCAGGGGGGCGGGTTTGATCAATGTCACGTCCTTGTCCGTTTGATGCAGGTCGTATCCCGTTGACGGGTCGACTCTCCTTTTTGTCGCGCAGGCGCCAGGCCTGTACGGCACGCTGGCGTTCCGAATCCTGGATTGCCATATCTGAGTATTGTTCATTGGCGGGGATTCGTCGCGCTCCGGCCGGGTAAAATCGTATTTATTTCAGGAAGGCTGCATCAGCCCCTTCAAATAGTCGCCAAATCCGCCTTGCGCACGGCACTCCAGGCGCGCACTGGTGATGACCTGGGGCGCGTGGCTCCAGGCAATGGTTGCGCCGCAACGCTCCAACTGGCGCACCAGTTGCACATCTTCATGACAGGGCAGGGGCTCGAACCCGCCAGCCCGCACATAGGCGCCGGCGCTGACCCCCAGATTGGCCCCATGGATGTGCCGATGCCCGTCACAGGCCTGGTAGGACTGGTGATAGCGGATCTGCGCCGCCTGGTCGAAACCATCGCTCCAGGCGTCCACCGTGACGGTGCCGCACACCGCATCCACGCCCAGCGCCAGTTGCGCCACCAGCCAATCGGTGGCAACACGACTGTCGGCATCGGTACAGGAGATCCAGCGGGCACCATTGTTGAGCAGGTGCCGAGCGCCCATGCCCCGCACCTGGCCGACATTGCGCGCCTCGACGCTCAGGCTGTGTACGCCGAACGTCTCGGCAATGGCCGCACTGCGGTCGGTACAACTGTCGAGCACCACCAGTATCTGCACTTCTTCACCGAGCAACCCGGGATGGCTGGCGGCGATCAACGCGGCCTTCAGACATTCAGGCAGCAGCGCCTCTTCGTTATGCACCGGGATCAGAATGCCGATCATCGCAAGCCCTCGAGATGGGCGACCGAGGCGCTTTCGCGAGACCACAGGTCGAGTAGGAAATCACTGTCAGCCACCTGCGCCAGGCGCGACATACCCAGGCGTTGGTGCAACACCTGGTGGACCTGTTCCGCAGTTTGCGGGCAACCGTCGATAGCCGGGCGCCAGTGACAGGCCAGGACCTGGCCATCGTCGGTCAGCGCGGCCAGGATCTGCTCGACGAGCAGGCACAGGTCGTCATGGTCGAGGTAATAGCACCACTCGCTCAGCACGATCAGTTCGAACCTGCCGCCTGGCCATTGGGCAGGCAAGCGACGTTGCTCGACCTGGGCATGGGCGAACCCTTGCAGGCGCGTTTGCGCCAGGCTCACTGCGGCAGCGGCGGTGTCGCAGCACAGCAGGCGCGCGCAACGTGGCGCCAGTTCGGCGCTCAACTCGCCATTGGCGCAGCCGGGTTCGAAAATCGAGGCATAGCGGGGCTTGGTCAGCAGTCCCAGGGTCAAGGCGCGCTTGCGCTGCTCGTACCAGCGCTGGCGGAAGGCCCAGGGATCGTCGCTATCCACAAACAATTGGTCGAAGTAAGCCGTGGCCACACTCATACAAACACCACTTCAAAAGGTTGTAACAGCCGCTCCAGCACGTGGGGCGGCAAGACGGGCGGTAAGTCGATCTGGGGGTCGCCTTCCAGCTGGCTGGTGAAGGCGTGCAGGGCATGACGCTTGCGCGCGACGGCGGCGGGCGCCAGGGCAATCTTGCGTGCGCGCTGCCATGGCACCCGTGGGTCTTCGGGGGTTGCCCAATGCCACGTCCACACCGGCAGTTCAATCAAGCGCGCACCGACCGCCAAGGCTGCCTGGGCACTGGCACGGCCCACCGCTTCGTGGTCGCAATGCCCGTCTTCGCGCCAGGTGGTGAACACCACATCGTCCGGTTGCAGGTGCCGCTGGATAAATTCAGTCAGCGCCGATTCCCGGGCCTGCACCTGACTGTCGCTAAAACCGCCGCGCAGCCAGGTCAGGCGTTGCTGATGCCAACCCAGGCGTTGCAAGGCCTCGGCCGACTCCTGCGGGCGCACCTCGCGCAAACGCTGCTGCGGCCAACGGGGCGAGCCGGGGTGGCTGGCACAGCCATCCGTCACCGAGATCAGCAGCAGTTCGCGGCCCAGCGCGGCCAAGCCTTGCAACAGGCCGCCGCAGCCGAGCACTTCATCATCCGGATGGGGCGCGATTATCACGGCGCGGCAACCATCAGGCACCAATTGCTCCACATTGACCTCGGGCAGGCCGGCGACCCGGGCTGAACCTTGCCAGGCCCGCAGCGGGGTGCCTTGGCCGACAATGGGGTTGGCTTTCATAATTGCCACGCCCCTCCGGACTGGATCGCCACCTTCTTGCCAAGGGCCGCCAGGTCACGCTCGGCATGGCTTTGGCGCAAGTACACCGGCAAGTCGGCCATCAACCGGGCGAAGTGTTCATCCTTGCAGTAAGGCCCGGCGCCCAAAGCCCGGCCTGTGTGATGGATGACCTGGTTGGCGGCCGCCTCAATCACCGCCCGCGCGCGGCGTGCCAGCAGTTGGGCATTGGCCTGGGGCTGATCGTCGATTTGCCGGGCAGCCGTGCGCAGCACCGTAGCGGCCGCGTACAAGGCCATGTCCACCGCGCCCAGATGCGCCAGCGCATGGGGCTCTTCGCGTTGATCGCAGTGTTCACGCAGGGCCTCGGCCAAGCGCTGCGCCGCGCCGTACCAACAGGCGGCAATACCAACCCCGCCGTGCCAGAAGCCGGGGCGTTGCAGGTAATCCCCTGGGGCGCCTACGGCCAGCGCCACGGCGTTCTCGAACGTCACATCGACACTCGCGCAAGCGCCCATGCCCACGGCGTTCCAGCCTTCGGCGGTCACAGTTACCCCCGGCTGGTCCATTGGCACCGCGACCAACTGCTGGCGCTCCTGCGCATCCCATGCGGTCAATAACCCGTGGCTGACCACCCCGGCCCCGGAACACCAGGCCTTGCGGCCATGCAGCAGGTACTGCGAGCCCTCACGCCTGACCTGCACCCGTGCCGTCGGCGGTTCGGCGGCCCACATGCCCCAGGTGCTGCCCGCCGGCGGCGCCGCGCTGTTGAGGTCGGCCATGATTGCCAGCGCGTCGGTGTGCCCTTCGAACAGCTTGCACAGGCTCAGGTTGTGCCCGGCCACCTGAGCCAGCAGGCTGAAGCGCAGCAGGGTCTGCCCGCCACCCGGCAATGGCAATTGATCCAGGCCAGCCGCCACCATGGCGCTCAGGGTCTGACCAATGCCCTCGGTATCGGCCAGACCCTGACGATTGCGTTGCAGAAAACCGTGTAAATCCATTTCACACCTCTTCCTCGTGTTGCAGCTCGAACAGCAGCAGCGAGCGCCCGGTCACGGCATATTCATGGTCAAAATCGAAACGTTCCTGGCCGCGCACGGCCGGCTGGTTGGTATCGACCATGCAGGTCCAGAAACCGCCATCCGGCACCTGGGGCAAGCGGAAGTTCACCAGGTCATGGTGCGCATTGACCACCAACAGCAGCGTAGCATCGGCCCCCGGCCGGCGGATCCCGGTTTCCTGGGCGCGCCCATCCATCAACATGCCCAGGCAACGGCCCTGGCTGTCTTCCCATTGCTCGATGGTCATTTCATTGCCATCGGGGGCCAGCCAGGTCACGTCCTTGACCCCGATGTCCTCGTTATAGTCGCCCACCAGGAAGCGCCCGCGACGCAGGATGGGGTAGGCCAGGCGCAACTTGATCAGGCGTTTGACGAACTTGAGCAGGGACTTGCCATCCTCATCCAGCTCCCAGTTGACCCAGCCGATTTCGCTGTCCTGGCAGTAGGCGTTGTTATTGCCGTGTTGGGTGCGGGCGAACTCATCCCCGGCCACCAGCATCGGCGTGCCCTGGGCCAGCAGCAGGGTGGCGAAGAAGTTGCGCATCTGGCGCAGGCGCAGCGCGTTGATCTCCGGGTCTTCGGTCGGGCCTTCGACGCCGTGGTTCCACGACAGGTTGTTATTGCTGCCGTCCTGGTTGTTCTCGTCGTTGGCTTCGTTGTGCTTGTCGTTGTAGGACACCAGGTCATGCAGGGTGAAGCCGTCGTGGGCGGTGATGAAGTTCACCGAGCTATAGGGGCGGCGCCCGCGCTGGTTGAACATCTCGCCGGAGGCGGTCATGCGCCCGGCAAAGTCCGCCAACTGGCCGTCATCGCCTTTCCAGAACGCGCGCACGGTGTCGCGGAAACGGTCATTCCACTCCACCCAGCCCGGCGGGAAGTTGCCCACCTGATAACCGCCGGGGCCCACATCCCAAGGCTCAGCGATCATTTTTACCTGGCGCAGCACCGGGTCCTGGCGGCAGGCCACAAGGAAGCTGTGACGCTCGTCGAAACCGTCGTGATAACGCCCGAGGATGGTCGCCAGGTCAAAGCGGAAGCCATCCACATGCATCTCGGTGGCCCAGTAACGCAGGGAGTCGGTGACCATTTGCAGTACACAAGGGTGGCTCAGGTCCAGGGTGTTGCCGGTGCCCGAGTCATTGATATAGAAGCGCTTGTCGTCAGGCATCAGGCGGTAGTAGGAGGCGTTGTCGATGCCGCGCATCGACAGGGTCGGGCCTTGCTCGTTGCCTTCGGCGGTATGGTTGTAGACCACATCGAGGATCACTTCCAGCTTGGCCTCGTGCAGGTGCGCGACCATTTCCTTGAACTCGGCGATCTTGCCGCTGGCCAGGTAGCGCGGGTCGGGGGCAAAGAAGGCGATGCTGTTGTAACCCCAGTAGTTGGTCATGCCTTTTTGCAGCAAATGCTGGTCATTGACGAAGGCATGCACCGGCAGCAACTCCACCGAGGACACACCCAGTTGGCGGATGTGCTTGAGCACATCGTCCACCATCAACCCGGCGCAGGTACCGCGCACCGCTTCAGGGACCGAAGGATGGCGCATGCTGATGCCGCGCAGATGGGTTTCGTAGATGATCGTGCGGTCCCACGGGGTGCGCACCGGCTGGTCGTTGCCCCAGGTATGGGCCGGGTCGATGACTTTGCATTTGGGCACGAAGGGCGCGCTGTCGCGCTCATCGAAACTCAGGTCGGCGTCCGGGTGGCCGATGGTGTAGCCAAACAACGCTTCGGACCATTTGAGCTCGCCCACCAATTGCTTGGCATAGGGGTCGATCAGCAATTTATGGTGGTTGAAGCGATGGCCGTTGGCGGGGTCGTAAGCCCCGTATACCCGGTAGCCATAGATCAGCCCGGGGTGGGCATCGGGCAAGTAGCCGTGGAAGGTCTCGTCGGTGTATTCCGGCAGCTCGATACGTTCCAGCTCGACTTCGCCGGTATCGTCGAACAGGCACAACTCAACCTTGGTGGCGTTGGCCGAGAACAGCGCGAAATTGACCCCCAGACCATCCCAGGTCGCGCCGAGGGGGAAGGGCAAGCCTTCACGAATGCGCGATGGCTCGGTAGCGGGTGTCTTGCTCATGGTGTTGCTCCTGCAGGGTTTTTCAGGCCGAACGGGGCCGTGCTGACATCAGGTCAGATCAATCGTTGAGTGTGCTGCAGGAGCCGGTGGCCGGCTCCTGTGGGAAGGTGGATCAGCCGGCAGGCTTACGCGCCGCCCGTGGTTTTTTGGCGACCGCCGGTTTTTCCGCAGCCGGCTTTGCCTTGGCCTTGGTGCCGGTCTTGGGCTTACTCGGGGTCAGGGCCTCGGCTTCGGCCAGCTTGCGGGCCATTTCCCAATGACGGGCTTCCTGGCCCTCGGGTTTACCTTCGGACTCCCATATCTGATACGCGAATTCACGAACGCGTTTGTCTTCGGTGCTCATCGCAATGCTCCTCACAGAAAATTTCAGCTTTCTTGATCGTCAGAATGGATAAAGACATTTACCGGGAGTACCCCCAGGGCAGCGCTGATCAGTAGCTCCTTGTTGGGTGTGACTGCGCCTGTTTGCAAAAGTCCCTTCCAATTTTGCTGCGTGGCGTCGAACGGTAATGTGATCCGGGTATCGCCCCAAACCTGCGCATCCACCCGGGGCTGGGCGCTGTTTTCAAGCAGAGCGTGGGTCCAGCGTGGCACCACCACCAACAGCCACTGGCCTTGATATTCGCGGCTGAAGGCGACAATCCGTTGGGCATGCCGACCCAGCACTTGCAGCGGTACATAGCGTCCCCTGGCGAACAACAACGGGTAGGCCTTGCGCAGGTTCAACACCTGGGCAATCAGCGCCTGCTTCAAGTGCCCGTCACGCCAGCGCTCAAGCAAGGCGCCGGGTGCTGCCGCCAATGCCTGTTGCCGGGCATTGAAATCCACCGGCCGCCGGTTGTCCGGATCCACCAGGCTCAAGTCCCAGAATTCGTCGCCCTGGTACAGGTCCGGCACGCCTGGCACGGTGTTGCGCAGCAAGGATTGCGCCAGCCCGTTCAACGCGCCGGCGGGGGCGATGGCCTCGGCCGCCGCGTGGATCGCGGTGCGCAAGGTCAGACCGGCGGGCTCGAGCAACAAGCGCCTGAGGAAGGCTTCGACACCTTGCTCATACACATCGTTGGGGGCGCTCCAGCTGCTGTGCAGTTTGGCTTCGCGCAGGGCTTTTTGCTGCCATTGCCAGAGGCGCTGCTGATAGTCGTCGGTGTTCTCAATGCCCAGGTCCAGGGGCCAACTGCCCAGCAGCACCTGATACAGGATCAGCTCATCACCGGCCGAGGGGATGGCCGGATCATCGCGCAAGGGCGCCGCCAGCCTGCGCCACTGTTGCACCTGCTCGGCATACCAGGGCGTGCACTCGCTGAGTACCGCCAGGCGCGCTCGGCTGTCTTCGCCGCGTTTGTGGTCATGGGTGGCGGTGGCCAGCAGGTTATCGGGGAAGGTCTGCAGGCGCTGCTGGTTGGCGGCATGGAACTCGGCCAGGGGCGCGCTGAACTGTTCGGTACTGAAACCCACGTCATTGCGCGAGAGCAGCACTGCCGAGCGATAGAAAGCGGTGTCTTCCACGGCCTTGGCGGCTGCCGGCGAGGTCAGTTGCTGGAAACGCACGCAGGCATGCTTGAGGATCTTGCGCGGCTGCCCCACCGGGCGTTCGCGCCAGAGTTGGCCGCCGAGCCACTGTTGCAGGTAGTCGAGCACTGGCCAGTCGGCTTCGCTCAAAGTCCCACGGGCACCGGCCAGGGCCTGCTGGAACAGCGCCTCGTCAGCGGCGCTGCGGCCACAGGCGCTGATGTAGGTGCGGTACACCGGGAAGTGCACGATCAGCTCCTGCAAGGCGCGGCGGATCGCGCCCAGGGTCAGGTCACGGCTCATCACATCTGCGCGGGCCACTTGCAGCAGGGCCTGGGCCACGCTCTCAAAATCCCCGGCCAGGGAGCCGTTGAGGATTTGTTGCCGGGCCAGCCAGGCTTCCTCGATAAACGCCGACGGCCGCTCGCTGGCCTCGCTCCACAGCTGGGCCAACGCCTCGAACCCCTGGGGGTCGTGCTGTACCAGCGACACCTGGTTCATGAACTCATAGCCGGTGGTGCCATCTACCCGCCAGTCTTCGCGCAGGGTTTCCCCGGTGCCGAGGATTTTCTCGACAAAGATCGGCAAGTGCCGGCTCGGCGACAATCCATCCACCCGGCGCCGCAACTTGCGGCAGTAGCCACGGGGATCGGCCAGGCCGTCGATATGGTCGATGCGCAGGCCATCCACCAGGCCTTCGCTGATCAGCTGGAAAATCTTGCGGTGGGTGGCCTCGAACACCGTGGCCCGCTCCACCCGCAGGCCGCCCAACTCGTTGACGTCGAAAAAGCGCCGCCAGTTGATGTCATCCGCCGCGGTGCGCCAACTGGCGAGGCGGTAGGCTTGCTGCTCCAGCAGTTGGTGCAACCGGGAAAACCCCTCGGGCTGGCGCGCATCAAACAGCGCCAGGATGTGCTCGATGGCTGTCAGGTTCAGGGGCTCGCGCGCCTGTACGGCCAGTTCCTGTTTCAGGCTGGCGGCCAGGGGCCAGGCATCAGCCTGATAGGCCAGGGCGCTGAAGCGGTCGGCCAGCTCTTTGAGGGGCGGATGCAGGCGCAGGATATCGCCGTAGTCCCTGGGGCAGATCGGGAAGCGGTGCTCGTAGTGCTCGACAAAGAAGCTGCCCTGGGCCGGGTCAAACCGCAGGGGCAGGTTGCCGCTTTGCAAGGCCTCGCCGTAATCGCTGCCGAGGAAGGGCATCAGCAGTTGGCCCTTGAGCAGCGGGTCGGGGGAGTGCCACTGGATATCGAAGAATTCGCAGTAAGGGCTCAGGCGCCCCCATTCCAGCAGATCCAGCCACCAGGGGTTGTCGCTGCCACCGACGGCCATGTGGTTGGACACGATATCCAGAATCAGCCCCATCTCATGGGCGCGCAGGGCCGCCACCAGGCGACGCAAGGCGGGTTCGCCGCCCAGTTCCGGGTTGACGGTGGTCGGGTCGACCACGTCGTAGCCATGCATTGAACCGGCGCGGGCCTTGAGCAGGGGCGACGCATACAGGTGGCTGATGCCCAGGCGGGCAAAATACGGCACCAGCGGCACCGCATCGTCGAGGGTAAAGCCTTTGTGAAATTGCAGGCGCTGGGTGGCTCGTAGCAAGACGCTGTTCATCGGTCACGCTCTAGGGCTTGATTACGGGCGACCGCCAGTAACTCCAGGCGGCGCGCAGCGTTTTCATCGTCGAGCAGGTGCGCGGCGTCCCCCGGCAAGCGCCGTCGCCAGTTGGGATGGGTGTCGGTGGTGCCAGGCAGGTTGGCTTGCTCTTCGACGCCCAGGGCATCTTCCAGGGGCAGCAACACCAGCGGCGCACGGGTGTGGCCGAGGTAGCGCACGCTGGCATCGAGCATGTGGTCGGTTTCGTTGCGCAGTTCATCGAGGAAGTTCTGCGGGTCTTGAACCAGGGCCTGGCGCAGTGCTTCACGCTCGCGCTGGCGGTGCTCGCTCCATTGCTCCACCGTCGGCGCGTCGATCAACCCCAGTTGCACATTCCAGTCGATATCGCGGCTGTGCCACCAGCCATTGAGCGTCGGCAGGTCATGGGTACTGGTGGTGGCCAGGGCGTTATCCGGCCAGTCGAGGATCGGCGTGAAGCGCCCGCCGTGGTCCTGTTCGAACAGCAATACGCGCATGCCCAGCATGGCCCGGGCGCTGAGCTTTTCCCGCAGGCCCTCGGGCACCGTGCCCAGGTCTTCGCCGAGCACAATCGCTTGGTGTCGGCTGGATTCCAGGGCCAGCAGGCGCAGCAGGTCGTCCACCGGGTAATACAGATAAGCGCCTTGTTTGGGCGAAGCGTCCCTGGGGATCACCCACAGCCGTTGCAGGCCCATCACATGGTCGATACGCAAGCCGCCAGCATGGGCGAAGTTGGCCCGCAGCATTTCGATAAAGGCGCGAAAACCGTTGCGTTTCAGGCCTTCGGGGGAGAACGCGGAGATGCCCCAGCCCTGGCCGGCACGGTTGAGGATATCCGGTGGCGCACCCACCGTCAGGTCGGCCAGCAGTTCATCCTGACGGCTCCAGGCCTGGCTGCCGGCGCCATCGGCACCCACGGCCAGGTCGGCAATCAGGCCGATGCCCATGCCACTGCCGCGGGCGGCTTGTTGCGCACGTTCAAGGCAGCGGGCGATCAGCCATTGGTTGAAGGCATAAAAGCCAATGGCCTCGCCTTGCTCGGCGGCGAATTGTGCCAGCGCGGCGCTGCCCGGATCGCGCCACTCCTCGGGCCACTGGCGCCAGTCGAGGCTTTCGCCGGTGGCGGCGCGCTCGGCCTGGATGGCTTCGAAGCGGCAGTGGTTTTCCAGGGCCTCACCGCCGGCTTGGCGAAAGCTCAGGAAGTCCGCCTGCTGCGGGTGCTCGCCCTGGCGGAAGTCCTCATACAGGGCACGCAGCAGGCGTTGCTTGGCCTTGGCGGCGGCAGGCCAGTCGATCAGGCTTTGTTGTTCCAGTTCGTGCAGCTCATCGGCCAACCCGGTGGACTCGATAGCGCTGCGCACTGCGCGCTCGCCGAGGATGCACCCCGGCGAGGCGTACAAGCTATTGAGGAACAGCCGGCTGGACGGCGAGTAGGGGCTGTAGCGCGTGGTATCGGCGCTGAACATCGCGTGCAGCGGGCTGATGGCCAGGGCATCGACGCCCCGTTCCGCGGCGGCGCGGGCCAGTTGTTCCAGGGCCTGGGTGTCGCCAAAACCGCCGTCGCCGCTACGGCGCAACGCATACAACTGGGCGCTCAGGCCCCACGCACGGGCAGGCTGGCTGTCCACCGCCTCGGCCACGCTGAAACAGCGCAGGGGCGCGACAGCCAGGGTGAAGGACTGGCCGCCGATCTGCACCCGCTGGTAGCCCACGGGCAGGGTACCGGGCAGGTTGGCCTCGGCGTCCAGCTCGAGGCTCTGGGTACTGCCATCCTCCAGGTAAACCTGGCACGGCGTGCCGGGAGCAAAGTATGCGGCCAGGTCGAGGCTGCTGCCGACGTCCACCGTCAGCAGTGGCGCCAGATGGCGGTCTTGTTGCACACGCTCCAGGTCTTGCAGGCTGGCAGCGATGGCTTCATCGGTGTCGGCGGGGTGGCCAAGACCATTGAGCACGGCGCGCAAGGCGTCGGCGCTGACATGTTGCGGGCGGCCATTGGCGTCGATCCAATCCACCGCCAGGCCCGCGCGGCTGGCGAGTATTTCCAATTGCGCTTCGCTCAAGGGTGCTCTCCAACAGGTGATGAGGTGTCGCCCGGCGTCAGGCTGACGCGGGCGCAGAAGGGCGTGAGTGACCCAGGGTCGCTGCTGGTGCTGAACAGCTCAGTGATGCCGGCCGGATGATGCAGGGTGGCCGCACTCAGGTTGAGGTCGATCTGCAGGATGCTGCCATTGCCCATCCGCCAGCGGGCCGATACCGCGCCCTGGCCCAGGACCTGCGCGCCGAGGGCCATGCTGCCGGGCAGGTGGGGCACGATATGTTGCCGGCGCAGGCCCAGCAGCTGGCGATACAGCGCCGCAGGCGCCTGGCTAAACTGCGGGATGCAGCGTTCGAAGGTCTGCAGCGCGTTGGGGTCGGGAATCTGCGCGCGGCGCTCGGGGTCGCTGAAGGCGGCGAAGTCAGCAAACTCATTGCGTCGGCCTTCGCGCACGGCCTCGGCCAGTTCGCCGTGATGGTCGGTAAAGAACAGGAAGGGCTGCTCGGCGGCGATCTCATCGCCCATGAACAGCAGCGGGATCATCGGCGACATCAGCAACAAGGTGGTCGCCGCCTGCAACGCCTGGGGCGAACACAGTTGATGCAAGCGCTCGCCAAGGGCGCGGTTGCCGATCTGGTCGTGGTTCTGCAAAAACAGCACAAAGGCACTGGGCGGCAAGTGCTCGCTGGATTCGCCACGCCGGGTACCGTGGCGCGTGGTCTCACCCTGATAGATAAAGCCTTCGCCCAGGCAGCGCGCCAGTTTGGCGGTGGGTTCGTCGGCAAAGTCGGCGTAATAGGCGTCGGTCTCGCCGGTCAACAGCACGTGCAGGGCGTTATGCCCGTCGTCGTTCCATTGCGCATCGAAACCCTGCTGCAACAGGCTGGCCTGGTTGAATTCGTTTTCCAGCACCAGCCACACATGGCGGTCCGGGTCCACCTGCTCACGCACCCGTCGGGCCAGCTCCTTGAGGAACGACGGGTCGTCGATGGCATGCACCGCATCCAGGCGCAGGCCGTCGAAGCGGTATTCGAGGAGCCACATCAGCGCATTGTCGATAAAGAAGTCGCGCACCTCGCGGCGGCGAAAGTCGATCCCGGCGCCCCAGGGGGTGTGGGTGTCTTCGCGGAAAAAGCCTTTGGCGTACTGGCCCAGGTAGTTACCGTCGGGGCCGAAGTGGTTGTAGACCACATCCAGAATCACCGCCAGGCCATGCTCATGGGCCCTGTCGATCAGCTGTTTCAACTGCTCCGGCGTGCCCAGGGACGCTTGCGGCGCGTAGGGCAGCACCCCGTCGTAGCCCCAGTTACGCTCGCCGGGGCACTGCGCCAGCGGCATCAGCTCAATGGCGGTGATGCCCAACTCGGCCAAGCGTGGCAGGTGTTGCTCTACAGCGGTGTAGCCTCCCAGGACCCCCACATGCAGCTCGTAGATCACCGCTTCATGCCAGGGTCGGCCCTGCCAGGCGCTGTGGCGCCAGGGGTAGGCCAAGGGATCGACCACCACGCTGTCGCCATGTACATCCGCGTACTGGAGGCGCGATGCCGGGTCCGGCACATCGCGCTCGCCATCAATATTAAAGTGGTAGCGGGTACCGGCCCCACAGCGCACGACAGCCACAAACCAGCCCGCTGCCTGGGGCAGCATGGGCACCGACTGCCCCCCTTGCAGCTCGACGCTGACATAAAACGCATCAGGCGCCCACAGGGCGAAGCGGGTGTGTTGCGCATCCTGCATGATCGCGCCGTGGGGCCATGTTTCCAGAGTCCGTGACGGCATCTATCCTAACCTCTTTATACTTTTCCTGATTTTCCCAGCGCTTTCGCTACCAGTTGTTCGTAAAGTTCGGCATAGGGCTCCACCGCCTGGCACCAGTTGAATGGCGCGGACATGGCCCGGCAGCGCATGGCGTTGAGCAGGCCGGGGAAGGCAAACACCTTGAAGGCACGGGCGAGGGCGGCTTCGTAACTTTCGACGGTAGATTCGTCGAACAAAAAGCCGGTCACGCCATCTTCGATGGTGTCAGCCAGGCCGCCGGTGTTGCGCGCCACCGGCAGCGAACCGAAGCGCTGGGCGTACATCTGGCTCAGGCCGCAGGGCTCGTAGCGCGAGGGCATCAATAAAAAGTCGCTGCCGGCAAACATGCGGCGGGCGTCGGTTTCGTTAAAGCCGATCCGCACGCCGATGCGGCCGGGGAAACGCAGGGCCAGGGCGCGCATGGCTTGTTCTTCTTCCGGCTCGCCACGGCCGATAATGGCAATTTGCCCGCCGTTTTCGACGATAAAGCCGGCGACGGCTTCGGTCAGGTCCAGACCTTTTTGGTAGACCAGGCGTGACACCACGGCAAACAGCGGGCCGCTGGACGCGTCCAGGCCGAACAGCTTGCGTACGTGGCTGGCGTTGACCGCCTTGCCTTGCCAGTCGCCGATATTGAATGGGTGGTCCAGGTGTGGGTCGGTGGACGACTCCCAGCTTTCATCAATGCCGTTGGGGATGCCACTGAGCAGGCCTTGCTGGGTCTTGCTGGCAAGGAAGCCATCCAGGCCGCAGCCGAACTCGGGGGTGGTGATCTCCCGGGCGTAGGTGGCGCTGACCGTGGTGATATGGCTGGAATAGGCCATGCCGGCCTTGAGGAACGACATCTTGCCGTAGAACTCCATGCCTTCCTGTTGCAAGGCATGTTCGGGAATCCCCAGCTCCGGGCACGAGGCCAGGCTGACCACGCCCTGATAGGCCAGGTTATGGATGGTAAACAGCGTGGGGGTGCGCGAACCCCGCCAGTGCATGTAGGCCGGCGCCAGGCCGGCTGGCCAGTCGTGGGCATGCACCAGGTCCGGGCACCAGTGGATTTGCGCGAGGTTGGCGGCGATATCGGCGGCGGCCAGGCCCAGGCGGGCGAAGCGGATATGGTTGTCGGGCCAGTCGCGGCCGTTGTTGGCGCCATAGGGCGTGCCTTCACGCTCGTACAGTTCGGGGCAGATCAGCACATAGATGACCAGGCCGTCCTTGAGGTCCATGCGCCCGATCTTGCACGGTGGCAGCGCGGCATGCCCGCCCAGTTCGCCGATGATATGGATCGGGTTGTCGCTGTCCAACACCTGGCGGTAGCCCGGAATCAGCACCCGTACATCGTGCAGGTGGGCCATGGCTCGGGGCAGGGCAGCGGACACATCCCCCAGGCCGCCGGTTTTCACCAGATCAGCCAGCTCCGAGGTCACAAACAGTACTTTCTTACGATTGGGATTTTGCGACGACACCGACCGCACTGGGCCGGGAAGGTCAACCAAGGTGGTTGGTCCATCGACCGGCTGACTAAAACGCTGTCCCTGAGTTCCCGAAGCGGCACTTATCATTGTTCTCTCCCATGTGTTGGTCAACTGAGCGCCTGAGGCCCCAGCGAAAATCAACCGCGTCCTGCGGTCACGCGCACTAGCACTGCACAGACTGGCAAGGCTTATGCCAATTGCACCGAACTGATAAATAGATTGGATGGGCGGACGTCCGGCTGGCGCCGGTGGCGTGCGTCCTACCTTAAACCTGACCTACGGCAGAGTTGGAAAGTTTCGATTTATTGCGGGGGCTTTTGTTCTGATCGTGACCCATCGGTCATCAGTCTAGGACACAGCCCAGAGCCTGCAAGGGCTGTGGGAAAAATTTGTAGGACAATATCTTTTTTGCGGCGGTGTGGTGGGTGGGCATCGTATCGACGGCTGGGTGTGTAGAGGCACGAGAGGGGGACTGCTGCGCAGTCCAACGCGGGCAAGCCCGCTCGCCACAGGGGATGGGTGCCTCTTGGCGGGGCGCCGAGGCAGTGCTGCTCGATAGTGGTGCGCGGTCGTGCTTAAAGTGATTTATTAAGAGTTAATATAGTTATATATCAATGAGTTATAGGTGATATCTAATGTTTTGTATCAGTTCAGGCCGCGCCGTATCTCCCCCGCAGCCCATGCCTGGATGTCTTCAATCATCTGCCCATAGAACTGCCGGTAGTTCTGCTCGCTGACGTAGCCGACATGGGGTGTGGCCAATACATTGGGCAGATGGCGGAATTCATGGTCCGCCGGCAATGGCTCCTGCCCGAACACATCCAGCGCTGCGCCGGCCAATCGGCCATGGCGCAGTGCATCGACCAACGCCGCTTCATCAACGATCGGCCCGCGTGCGGTGTTGACCAGACGTGCACTGGGCTTCATCCAGCCCAGGGCCTGGGCATCCACCAGTCCACGGCTGCGCTCGCTGAGCACCAGGTGAATCGACAGCACATCGGCCTGCTCGAACAATTGGCGCTTGCTGACCCAGGTTACCCCCACGGCGGCGGCGCGTTCCGGGGTAAGGTTTTCGCTCCAGGCAATCACGCGCATGCCAAACACCTGGCCAAACTGCGCCACGCGCTGGCCAATACTGCCCAGGCCGAGGATGCCCAGGGTCTTGCCATGCAGATCGCCGCCCAGCCCTTGTTGCCACTGGCCGGCGCGCAGGGCGTTGGCTTCAGCCAGCAGATTGCGCGTGGATGCCATGATCAACGCCCAGGTCAGCTCCGGCGCCGCGTGCTTGTAGCTGTCGGTGCCGCACACCTGGATGCCCAGGGCCTTGGCCGCGGCCAGGTCGATGGCCGCATTGCGCATACCACCGGTGACCAGCAGTTTAAGCGCCGGCAACCCATGCAACAGCGCCTGATCGAAAAGCGTGCGCTCGCGCATCACGCAAATCACCTCAAACCCCTGCAAGCGAGCGATCAGGGTGGCGGTATCGGCCGGATAGTCGTGCAGGAAATGCACCTGGCCGACCGCCTCCAGCACGGACCAATCCACCACGTCCCGCGCGACGTCTTGCCAATCATCTATGACTGCGATCTGTACGGACATACACACCTGCCTTGCGTTAACTGGGGATTGACCGTTACACCCAATGCACAGCCATTGCCACCACCGCGTAACGGGCCGCCTTGGCCAGGCTGACGATCAATATAAAACGCCAGAGCGGCTCCCGCATCACGCCGGCCACCAGGGTCAGTGGGTCGCCGATGATCGGCAGCCAACTGAGCAGCAGTGACCAATGGCCCCAACGACGATAATGGCCGCGGGACTTTTCCAACTGTGCAGCGCTCACAGGAAACCAGCGACGGTCCTTGAACAGCTCGACCGAACGGCCCAGCAACCAATTGACCAACGAGCCCAATACGTTGCCCAGGGTCGCGATGCCGAGCAGTAGCCACAGCGAGTAGCTGCCATTGAGCAGCAGCGCCACCAGCACCGCTTCCGATTGCAGCGGTAGCAGCGTAGCCGCCCCGAAAGCGCTGAGAAACAGCCCGGCATAGCCTGCAAACATAGATCAGTGGGCCGGGTATTCGGCTACCACCACGTCTTTGCCGGCGCGGGTCAGGCCAATGACTTGATAGGCATCGCTCATGCCCTGGGTTTCCATCCCTGGCGAGCCCATGGGCATGCCTGGTGCGGCGATGCCCAACAGATCGTCGCGCTTGCGCAGGGCCAACACTTGATCAGCCGGCACATGGCCTTCGACGAACTTGCCGTCGATCACCGCGGTATGGCAGGACGCCAGGCGCGGAGCCACGCCCAGGCGCTGCTTGACCGAACTCATGTCGGCTTCCACATGATCGTTGACCTTGAACCCGTTGGCTTCGAGGTGGCTGATCCATTTTTTGCAGCAGCCGCAGTTGGCATCGCGATGCACGTCAATCGGGATCAGTTCGGCGGCCTGGGCCAGGCTGGTCATGAACAGGGCGGACAGTAAAGTCAGGCGCAGGGTGGTTTTCATAGACAGGTCCCATCGGTTACGGAGTGCGCAAAGAGCGCGCATTGTCCGCGCTTTTGCGAAGCAGGTGAGGTGGTTATGTTTCGAAATTATACGCGCACGCGACAGTCTCGGAGCTTAGCGTCCGCTGCTGTCAGCAAACTGAGAGAAAGATGACAAGTTTGTCAGCTCAGAACGATTCCAGGCGTTGCTTGAGTTGGTCCATGGCCTGGTTCGACAGCGCCACCATGCGCGCTTGCAAGGTATCGAGCTGCAGCTCGGTCTCATAGCTGAGCACCCGGGTAAACAGGGTGCCGCTGCCGCGCGTCTGGAGAAAGTAGTGAATGCTGCCATCCACGGCGAGGGAAGTGAACACGGTCTTGAACTCCCGGGGCGGCACGGCGATCTGCACCCGGTAGCTCATGGGCACTCGTACCCCCAGCAGGTCGATCATTTCGGTGAAGCGCTGGCCAACGGGCAGTGAACCGCTGGTACCGGTGTCTGCGCTCAACGAGGTGGGGTGCCATTCGTGCCAGCGGTCGGGCTGGGTCACATAGTCGTAGACGGTTTCGATAGGGGCTTGGATGTAGCGCTCCTGGCTGATCCGCTCGGCGCGGATCCGGTGATCGACGACACTCATGACACACCTCCTGTGTGGCGAGAACGGGCACTAGGAGCTAGACAGATTAGTCGGACTTACGGGCATTGCACTGGGTGATCAATCTTATAAGCAGGCTAGCCACGGGGCATCACCCGCAGAGGGACCGTCATGCACTCATTACACGGGGTAAAAAGAAATAAAAGCCAACGTTTTAGACTGTCAGATTTGACAGTTTTTAATATTCACGACTCGTTATCTAATGAGCACACAACTTATTAATCAGTCATTTGGATGGCGAGAAAATGTCTAACAGTACGCGCACAAGAGTTGTAAAAGGCAATGCCCGCTCAACCGGCACCATGCAAGCGACAGTCACCATAGACAATACGCCCGGCACAGACTTTGTTGCGGACTTTGTTTGGTATGGCCGCCTCCAGGATTCAGTTCACCTATACGGTGACCAGGGGACTGCACCCAACCCCACGGCCATCGAAGCGGCTTTGCAGGCTGGCACTCCCTCCGGTAAGTATCAGCTTGGAGACGCGGAGCTGCGCGTCCTGGACTTTTACACGCTGGATTCATCCACGCCATGGATCACAAGAGAGGGCCACGTTGATGTTACGTTTTCTCCAGACGGAAAACGTGCTGAAGGAACGATGTTTATCAAGGCCATACGTGAAAGAAAAACACTGACGGCGTCTGTGAAGTTCGACATGAAAAACCTATGACAGTCTCTTGTTTGCCGATTGCTCCCCTACAAAGGGAGCAATCGTTAGTGATCAGAGCTGATAGTGCTTCAGTTCCCGTGCAATCACCATGCGCTGGATCTCACTGGTACCCTCATAAATCTGCGTAATCCGCGCATCCCGGTAGTAGCGTTCCACAGGGTAGTCTTCCAGGTAGCCATAGCCGCCATGGATCTGCATCGCCGAAGAGCAGACTTTCTCGGCCATTTCCGAAGCAAACAGCTTGGCCTGGGAGGCTTCGGACAGGCACGGCTTGCCCGCACTGCGCAACCGTGCGGCATGCAGGATCAGCAAGCGTGCGGCATTGAGGCGGGTCTGCATGTCGGCCAGCAGGTTGGCCACGCTCTGGTGCTCAATAATGGCCTTGTCGAACTGCACCCGGTCACGGGCGTAGGCCAATGCCGCTTCAAAGGCCGCGCGGGCAATGCCCAGGGCCTGGGCGGCGATACCGATGCGCCCACCCTCCAGGTTGGACAGGGCAATGGCCAGACCCTTGCCGCGTTCGCCCAGCAGGTTGGCTTCCGGCACGCTGCACTGGCTGAGGGTCACGGCGCAGGTGTCCGAGGCGCGGATGCCCATCTTGTGTTCGGTACGGTCCACGGTAAAACCTGGGGTGTCGGTGGGCACCAGGAACGCCGAAATGCCCTTTTTGCCCAACTCCGGGTCGGTCACTGCAAACACAATCGCTAATTTGGCCCGTTTGCCATTGCTGACAAACTGCTTGGCGCCGTTGATCACCCACTGGCCATCACGCAATTCGGCGCGGGTGCGCAGGTTGTGGGCTTCGGAGCCGGCCTGGGGCTCGGTCAGGCAAAAGCAGCCGATGGCCTGGCCGCTGGCCAGTTCAGCCAGCCAGGTTTCTTTCTGTGCCTGTGTGCCGTAGTTGAGGATCGGCCCGCAACCCACTGAATTATGGATACTCATCAGCGCGCCTACCGCGCCGTCACCCGCAGAAATCTCCTCGACGGCCAGGGCGTAGGCCACGTAATCCACATAGGTGCCCCCCCATTCTTCCGGCACTACCATGCCCAGCAGGCCCAGTTCTCCCATCTTGGCGACCAGGCCGTCGTCGATCCAGCCGGCCTTTTCCCAGGCCTGGGCATGGGGCGCGATTTCGCCACGGGCAAAGTCGCGCGCCATGTCGCGAATCATGACTTGTTCTTCTGTAAATTCAATATCTTGCATGAGTTAGTTCCCGTTCTTCGCGAAGTCTTGGAAGAAGCTGTCGACGTGGTGCTGGTCCAATGCCGAGAGCGTTGGCGGGTTCCAGCGCGGGGCTTTGTCCTTGTCGATCAACAACGCGCGCACGCCTTCGATCAGGTCGCCCCGGGCGAACCACTGGCGGTCCAGGTGTAGCTCCAGGGCGAAGCAGTCTTCCAGTGCCAGGTGGCGACCGCGTCGCAGCATCTGCAGGGTGACGGCCATGGCCAAGGGGGAGCGGGTCTGCATCAACTGCGCGGTGCTCAGCGCCCATTCATGGCTATCGGCGACGGTCACTTGTTGCAGTTGTTCGACAATGCTCGGCACATCCGGCTGGGCAAAGAAGTGGTCGATGGCCGGGCGCAGGGCGGCCAGTGGCGCATCCGGCAATTGTTGCACCGCAAGCTTGGCCAGCAAGCCTTGCAGGTCCTTGAGTGGCGAATCGTGCCATTGCAGGTGGTCGAGTTTCTGATCCAGTTCCGCCAGCCTGGCGCTGTCCAGGTACCAGTCGGCGAGCCCGCAGTACAGGGCGTCGGCGGCGCGGATTTGCACCCCGGTCACCCCCAGGTAAATCCCCAGCTCGCCAGGAATGCGCGGCAGGAAGTAGCTGCCGCCCACATCCGGGAAGTAACCGATGGCCACTTCCGGCATGGCCAGGCGGCTGCGTTCGGTGACAACCCGCAGGTCGGCCCCCTGGACCAGGCCCATGCCGCCGCCCAGGACAAAGCCGTCCATCAGGGCGAGGACCGGCTTGCGGTAATGATGAATGGCCAGGTCGAGGGCGTATTCTTCGACGAAGAAGTCTTCATGCAGGGTGTCGCCACCCTTGAAGCTGTCGTATAGCGAGCGGATATCGCCACCGGCGCAGAAGGCTTTCTCGCCGGCGCCGCGCAACACCACGGCATGCACCTGGGCATCCTCGGCCCAGGCGCGCAAATGCGCCGAAAGGCTGCGGACCATGTCCAGGGTGATTGCATTGAGGCCGGCGGGGCGGTTGAGGGTCAGGTGGCCGATATGGTTGCGTACTTCGGCCAGGACGCTGTCCTGGGAGGACTGGGTGCTGCATGTCGCCTGGGACTGAGCCTGAGCAGTCATCTGTAACTCCCTGCTTTTATTGTTCTTTATCAAAATGTTCGCGGGCGAACCATCTCCGGATCGTACCAGTGCAAATTTGCCCAGTACAAGCCGGAATCCTGCAGGTCATCTTTGCATTTATGCAGGGGGTATTCGATAAAAAACCAGGGTGGGTGCGCCTACACCCGGCTGGCCAGCACTTGGCCAATGCTGCGGCGGCGCGCATGGTCTTCGGCGATGTGGATCAGCTCTTCCAGTTCGCTGGGGGTGACGTCGAAAAACTGCTCCATTTGCGCCAACGCCTGCTCCAGGTCCACGGCGGTGATTTTGGCGTCCACCTCCCGAGCGTGCGGTTGCACCATCACCGGCACCTCGGCGGGGCCCTTGGGGTAACGGGTGCGGGTCAGGTTGTTATAGGCCAGTGCCGAGAGCAGCAGGGTGCCAGCCCCCAGCATGACCGGCCCGACCTCCTGCCAACCCAGGGCGATGCTGGCCGGGTCGGCAAGGACCAGGGTCATGGCCAGGCCACCCGAGGGCGGGTGCAGGCAACGCAGCCAGCACATCAGCATCAACGCCATGCCCGCCGCAAGGCAGGCACTGCCCAGGGTCCGGCCCAAGACCCGGGCTACCAGCAAGGCCACCACACTGGCGCATAGATAGCTGCCAATAATCGACCATGGCTGGGCGAGGGCCCCCGATGACACCGCAAACAACAGCACGGCAGAGGCCCCCAGCGGACCCAGCAGGTGCATGGCCACTTCCAGGCCATACACCTGGGCGCAGAGCCATACGCTAAACAGGGTGCCCAGGGCCATGCCGATGGCGGCGCGGCTCCATTCGGCGGGACGGGTATTGATAGCAGCGGGTAACCAACGAGCGAGCATTGCGGGGCAGTCCAATCTTCAAAGGCGAGCAGGAAATAATGCGGGATCAGGCAAAAAGAAGGGCTTTGCGGTTTCCCGCAAAGCCCTCCGAAAGTTCCAACATTTGGGGGAGGAACCGGCGCAGTGTGCCGATCAATCAAAACCCTCGCCAATGCATATTAATGCAGGTTAAGTGCAGTATTTTTGCATCAGCACCGCTCATACCCCAGGCTGACCTTGCCCAGCACCCGCTCGTGGTTCTCGGCATTGATCAACGAATTCTGCACACTTTCCCGCAGCCGTGGGTCATTGGCCAGCGGCCCCTTGAGCGCGACCAGGGCGTCGCGCAACTCCATCAGCCGATCAAGGGTGGGCATGGGGATATAGCCGACATGTACCTGCTCAATAGGCAATTGCTCTTTAGCCATGGCGGCGATCCTCTGAGGCGTCTTTTGAACGTTTGGCGGTAACTATGCAGCACAGATGTAAAACCAGTTTAGCGCCGGGGTTATGGAGCTGATAGGGGCGCTGGTACCGGCATTTACGGATACAAACGTAGGAGCTTTCTTGATAGTGCGTGTGGCGCTTATGACCACCCCACAGGGCTTTAAATGCCTGCTATGGCCCAGCCCGCTCCAGACGCAGCAGCACATAGGTGTTTTTATCGAATGACCCCGTCAGTACCGGCGTCAACCCGCGCCAGCGTGGTTCATCGAGGCGCTGGAAATCAGCCTGGTCCATCACCAGCCACGCCGGCGCCGGCAACGAGGCCAGGTCGGCAGGTGCCTGGGTAAACAGCGGCACCCGGTCACATTCCACATTGACCATGAACTTGATGGCCTTGGCGTCTTTACCCAAGCCATGCAATACCAGTGGCGCCGGGTGCTGCTGGATCAGCGCATGGGCCTCGCGGGCAAAGGTGCGGGTGTCGTAGAGGCGGCGCTCCACCGGTTCGACCACCAGGATGTACAGGCTCCATACCGCCAGCACCGCGCAAAACGCCGGCCCCACCGGACCCCAACGCCACTTGAGGAGCATCCCCACGCTCAGGAGCTGCAAGCCGATCAACAGGCCCAACACGCCCTGGAAATGCTCCAGCTGCGCAGCAAAGCGCTGGCGCGCCACCAGCAGCGCGCCGATCAACAGCCCCGGGGTCAGCGCCCACAGCCCCAGCATCAAGCCCCGCAGCCCCTTGAACAGCCGCCCGTCCACCCTGTGGAACGGGTACGCGGCGATAATCGCCACCATCGGCATCATCGGTAACACATAGCGGGCTTTTTTCGCCTCGGGGATCGACAGGCCAAGCAGCACGATCAAACCCGCAGCCGTGCACCCCAGCAACAACTGCCATGCGCTATCAGCGGTGCGCCGGGCACTGAACAGCACCGCCAGTAGCGCCAGCAGGGCCAACGGGTAGGCCGGGGCGTAGTTGCCCAGGGAGCTGCTGAAGTAATACCAGAAGCTGCTGGAGCCTTCGCGGCCGTCCATGCGCCCGAGGAACTGCATGCGGATCACGTCCTGCATAAAGCTTTCGCCACCACTGACCTTGGCCAGCAACAGCAGCAAGCCGACACACGCCAGCAGCAGCGCCAAGGCCAGCACGCCGAAGCTGAACAACCGGCGCCACTGACGGTTGAGCAGGTAATAGCTGCACAACACCCCGGTGGGGATGACCAGGCCGATGGGCCCGCGAATCGCAAAGCCGAGCAATAACAGGAGCAATAGCCAGGGCAGGCGCCGAGGACTGGCGAAGTGATCGTGGGCGTAGCCCAGGTAAAACAGCGCCAGGGTCACCGCCGCCAGCATCTGATCCAGGGAAACCGCGCGGGTTTCGCTGATAAATGTGCTGCTGAGCAACAACAACGCGATGCTCAGCAGCGCCCAGCGCTGGGAGTAGGGCGCGGTCAGGCGGTAGACCAGGGCGACGATGACCGCTGAGGCAACGGCGGTCGGCAGCCAGGCACTGAAGCTGGTGACCCGCCCCAGGGGCAGCGACAACAGCCAGGTCAGCAGGGTTGAGGTCGACAGGTAATCGGCATACGGCTGGCCATAGGTGGTGGGGAAAAACCCCGGCCCGTGGCGCAACATCTCCTGGGCGAACAGCACAAAGCGTGAGTCAAAACCGATAATTGCCTGGTCCCAGTTGCCGGCGACAAACAGCAGCAGCGCCAGGAGCCCGACGCCCCAGGATTGGCGGTGCAGGGCCGGGCTGGGTAGCGTGTCCACGCCTCAGGCCTCCAGCAGCCGGGGTACCCACTGTTGCTGGGGGATCGGCAAGTCGCAGGACTGCCCACGCCCTATCGGGAAGTAGTGGAAGCCCTTGCGCGCCAGGCGCTCGGCGTCATACAGGTTGCGCCCGTCAAAGATCACCGGCGCCTTGAGGCGTGCGTGCAGCAGGTCGAAATCCGGGGCTTTGAACTGCTGCCACTCAGTGCAGATGATCAAGGCATCGGCGCCGCCCAGGGTCGATTCCGGGGTGCCCATCAGCATCAGGCGCGGGTCATCGCCGTACAGCTTCTGGGTTTCCTGCATGGCCTCAGGGTCGAAGGCCCGCACGTTGGCCCCGGCGGCCCACAGCGATTCCATCAGCACCCGGCTAGGGGCATCGCGCATGTCGTCGGTGTTGGGCTTGAACGCCAGGCCCCACAAGGCGAAGGTCTTGCCGCGCAGTTCGCCTTTGTAGAACGCCCGGATCCGCTCGAACAGTTTGCTTTTCTGCCGCTGGTTGATGGCTTCCACCGCTTCGAGCAGGTCACTGGAGCAGTTGGCTTGGCGAGCGCTGTGGATCAGCGCGCGCATGTCCTTGGGGAAGCACGAGCCGCCGTAGCCGCAGCCCGGGTAGATGAAGTGGTAGCCGATCCGCGAGTCGGCGCCGATGCCCAGGCGCACCGATTCGATATCGGCCCCCAGGTGCTCGGCCAGCTCGGCGATCTGGTTGATAAAGCTGATCTTGGTCGCCAGCATGCAGTTGGCGGCGTACTTGGTCAGCTCGGCGCTGCGCACATCCATAAAGATAATGCGGTCGTGGTTGCGGTTGAACGGCGCGTACAGGTCGCGCATCACCTCACGCACTTCTTCGCGCTCGCAACCGATGATGATCCGGTCGGGGCGTCGGCAGTCGGCCACCGCAGAGCCTTCCTTGAGGAATTCCGGGTTGGAGACAATATCGAACACCAGGCTGCGACCGGCCAGGGCCTTGTCGATATGGGCGCGCAGGGTGTCGCCGGTGCCCACCGGGACCGTGGATTTTTCCACCAGGATTACCGGCTCGACGCGATGACGGGCCACCGCATCGCCCACCGACAGCACATACTTCAAGTCCGCCGAGCCGTCTTCGTCAGAAGGCGTGCCAACCGCAATAAACAACACTTCGCCATGCTCGACCGCGAGTTTTTCCTGGCTGGTAAAGGTCAACCGGCCGTTTTCCAGGTTTTCCCGGACCAGGCTGGCAAGGCCCGGCTCGAAAATGCTCACATGGCCCTGTTGCAGCAGGCGCACCTTGTTTTCGTCAACGTCCATGCAGATCACATCGTGACCGACCTCGGCCAATACGGTGGCCTGTACCAGGCCAACGTAACCACTACCAAATACGCTGATTTTCATGGGGTATTCCTGGGGCTTGTGTTGCCGATACGACGGGAGTTGATGGTCAGCACACCCAGGATGACCAGAGCCACCCCCAAGGTCCGTGACAGGGAAAAGGGTTCGTTGAAGCCCGGCAGGCTGGCCGCCAGCAGGTACACCAGGACGTAGCTGATACTCAGCAACGAATAGGCGCGACCCAGGGGCAGGTGCTGCAGCGCGCCGAGCCAGCACAGCATCGACAGGGCGTAGGCCACGATGGCCAGGGCGACCACGCCCAAGGCCACGGGATCAACCATGGGCGCGGCGAGCCACTCCGCCGGCAATGGCAGGCGCGTCATGCTCCAGCGCATGCCCAACTGGGCAGCGCTGACCAGCGCTACGCTGGATAACGCCAGGGTGAAACCGCGCAACCGGCTCATACCTGGCCTCCCAGCAGCAGCACGCCGGCCATCACCAGGGCCACGCCCACCCAGTGGCGGCGATCCACCGGCTCATGGAACACAAAGCGCGCCACCAGGGTGATCAATACAAAATTCAGGCTGAGCATCGGGTAGGCAATCCCCACTTCCAGGCGTTGCAGCACCAGCAGCCACACCAGCAGGCCCAGGCCCAGGCACAGCAGGGCCGACCAGAGCCAGGGCGAGCGCAGTTTCAAGGCCCAGCCCGCAGGCTGGCCGCGCCAGCCTTCCACGGCATACTTTTGCGCGATCTGGCCCATGCAGGTCAGCAGGCACGCGGCCAGAAGCAGCAGCAGGGTGATCAAGGCGCCACCTGCGGGAACAGCAGAATCACCATATTGCCTTGCTCGTAGCGCTTGCCGTCTGGGGGCAGCAATGCCAGTTCGCGTTGCTCAGATGCGCCCTTCACGCGCATTACCACGCCCACCGAACCCTGTTTGCGCGCGTCGCCCAGCCACTGCTGGACGCTTGCGAGGTCGACCCGGCGGGAGCTGCTGTCGGCATAGGCCAGGCCGTATTTGACTTCACCGATGGTGTTGTACAGCGCCACGTCCGGGCGCTTGAGCCGCCACGCCAGGGCCGAGGCTGCGCCCAGGTCGTTGCTCAGCAGGCGCTGGGTAGCCGCCAGTTCAACGGCGTGGTCGATAATGAACTGGTCCGGTGTCTTGTTATTGACCACCGAGTGCGGCAACGCCGCCGGCACCAGGGCCACCAGTAACCAACTGCCCAGTGCCGGCGCCGCCCACAAACGCAACGGGCGTACCGCCTGCAGCAGGTTGGCGATGATCCAGCCCAGCAGCACGCTGAACACCAGCACCAGGCTCAGCAGTTCCTGCTGCGGGGCATAAATCGGCTTCTTCAACTGGAAGTACACGATTGCCAGCAGGCCCAGCACCCCGATAATCAGGTTGAGCCAGCCATTGACTTGCAGCACCCGGCCACGGGCCTGGGCCAGCTTGTCGGTCAGGGTATGGCCCATCAGCAATGCCAAAGGCAGCAGGCACGGCAGGATATAGGCCGGCAGCTTGCCCTTGCTCAGGCTGAAAAACGCCAGGGGCATCAGCAGCCACAACAACAGGAAACCGATCTTGTGCGTGCGTTTTTCCTGCCACGCCTGCTTCAGGGTGGAGGGCAGCAGGGCCAGCCACGGCAAGCTGAACGCGGCCAGCAACGGCAGGTAGTACCACCAGGCTTCCTCGTGCTGGGCATCTTCACCGGCAAAACGCTGGATGTGTTCGTGCCAGAAGAAGAAGTTCCAGTAGTCGGGCTCCTGGGCATGCACCATCAGCGCCCAGGGCAGGCTGACCGCAATCGCCACCGCCACGGCAACCAGGCCATAGGCCAACAGTTCACGCAAACGCTTTTGCCAGACCATATAGGGCAGGGCGATCAATACCGGCAGCAGCCACGCCAGAAAACCCTTGGTCATGAAGCCCATGGCGCAGGCAAACCCCAGCAAGGCCCAGGCCGCCAGGCGGGCGCGTCGGGTCTGGCTGTCGATACATAGCCACAAGGCCACGCCGCTGAGGTTGACCCAGAAACTGAACTGCGGGTCGAGGTTGGCGTAGCCACCGGACATCGCCACGCTGATAAAACTCATGTACAGCACGCTGCTGACCAGGCTCTTGCGCGGATCGTTCCACAGGCGCCGGGCCATGAAGTACACCAGCAATATGCTCAAGCCCGTGGCGAGCGCAGAGGCTACGCGCACGCCGAACAGGTTCTGCCCGAACAGCGCCTGGCCGAGGGCGATCATCCAGTAGCCGGCCGCCGGTTTTTCGAAATAACGGATGCCCATAAAGTGCGGCGACGCCCATTTGCCGGTCAGCAGCATTTCCTGGCTGATCTGCGCATAGCGGGTTTCGTCCGGGATCCACAGGCCATGGGTGACCATCGGCAACAGATAGCACAGGCCGAAGACCAACAGGAGCAGGGGCAGGGCCCAACGTCGGATCATGCCTGTTGCACTCCCAGCCAGCCTTCGCGGCCGCCGAGTACGCCGGGTGTCAGATGCGCCAGGGGCAGGCTGGCCGGATCGGCCGGCAGCAGGTTGCCCAAGGGTTGGAACTGGATGCCGCGCTGTCCTGCCTGGGCGAGCAGCTGGCGAAATTCATTGGCCATCAGAATCCCTTCTACTTCTGCGTGGATCGTATAGACGTTGAGTGTCGATTCGGTGAACCGATCAAGAATGAAGCGATTGAAGTCCTTGGCCGCGACCTGTGGCCCGACCACCTCGTCGAAGGTCGGCAAGTCCACCGGGACCTGTGGCGTGCCAGCGCTGCCATCGGCGAGGACCGGGCGGAACAGGCTGGTGCCACGACAATCGCTGTTGTAGCGCAAGCCAAAGCCTTGCTTGGCCTGCACCACACGCTCATCGGCCCGCCAGCCGGCGGCGGCAGAACACTGCACCGGGGCGCCGAGGATATCGCCCAGGGTGTCGAGCCCACGGCGTACCTGCTCCACCAACTGCGTATCGCTCCAGCGCCCGGCATTGGCTTGCCAGCCATGGTGATCCCAGGCGTGCAGGCCCACTTCGTGCCCGGCGGCCTTGGCCTGGCGCATCAGGTGCCCGAGGTCGCGGCCAATCGGCTTGCCCGGCCAGGCAGTGCCGGCCAGCAGAATGTCCCAGCCATACAGCCCGGCAGCGTTGGAGCGCAGCATCTTCCACAGGAACTGCGGGCGAATCAGGCGCCACAAGTGGCGGCCCATGTTGTCCGGGCCGACACTGAAGAAGAACGTCGCCTTGATGCCGGCCTCATCCAGCAACTCCAGCAACCGTGGCACGCCATCACGGGTGCCGCGGTAGGTGTCGACGTCGATGCGCAGACCTGCCTTCATTATTTGCCTGCTTCGCTGGACTGGGCGATTTCCAGCATCGCTTCACGCAGGAAGAAGTCCAGGGTGTTGCCGATGGTTTCGCTCATCGCCACGCTCGGCTCCCAGTTCAACAGGCGCTTGGCGTTGGCAATGCTCGGCTTGCGGTGCGCCACATCCTGATAACCGGCGCCGTAGAACGCCTTGCTTTCCACTTCGCGAAAGCCCGCGAATGGCGGGAAGTTACCGCGCAACGGGTGGGCCTCGAACTGACGCAGCAGCTCTTCGCCCAACTGGCGGATGCTGGCTTCGTTGTCCGGGTTGCCGATATTGATGATCTGGCCGTTGCACGCGTCGTTATCGTTGTCGATGATCCGCGCCAGGGCCTCGATGCCGTCGGCAATGTCGGTGAAGCAGCGCTTCTGCTCGCCGCCGTCAAACAGGCGGATCGGCGTGCCTTCCACCAGGTTGAGGATCAACTGGGTAATGGCCCGGGAGCTGCCGATGCGTGCCGAGTCCAGGCGATCCAGGCGCGGGCCCATCCAGTTGAATGGGCGGAACAGGGTGAAATTCAGACCCTTGGCGCCATAGGCCCAGATCACCCGGTCCAGCAACTGCTTGGAGACCGAGTAGATCCAGCGCTGTTTATTGATCGGGCCGACCACCAGGTTGGAGGTGTCTTCGTCGAAGTTCTGGTCCTGGCACATGCCATAGACTTCAGAGGTCGACGGGAAAATCACGCGTTTGTTGTACTTGACGCAGTAGCGCACCAGCTTGAGGTTTTCTTCGAAGTCCAGCTCGAACACGCGCAGCGGGTTGCGGGTGTATTCGATGGGCGTGGCGATGGCCACCAGCGGCAGGACCACGTCGCATTTCTTGATGTGGTACTCGATCCACTCGGAGTGAATGCTGATATCGCCTTCCACATAATGGAAGTTGGGGTGGCTGCGCAGGCGCTCGATGGCGTCGGAGCCGATATCCAGGCCGTAGACTTCGTAGCGATCGTCGCGCAACAGGCGCTCGGACAGGTGGTTGCCGATAAAGCCGTTGACCCCCAGGATCAGCACGCGGGTACGCCGTGGTTTACCGCCCGATTCGGCACCGCGCAGGATCGAGCCATCCACCAGGCCCAGCTCATCGGCCAGGGCCGGGCCGGTCAGGTACAGGCCATGGTCATTGCGCTGGCCGAAGTTGATGACCAGAGAGTCTTCACCGCAGGCAATGCGCAGCGGGTTGACGCTGATCACGCGGCCGGGCGCCTGGCCTTCGTTGCCCTTGAGTACTTCGGCTTGCCACACGATCAGCTTGTGTTCGCCCACGGCACAGAAGGCGCCAGGGTACGGCTGGGTCACGGCCCGCACCAGGTTGAACAGCTCTTCTGCAGGTTTGCTCCAGACGAGCTTGCCGTCCGCCGGGGTACGGCGGCCAAAGCAGGTGGCCTGGCTTTCGTCCTGGGCGGTTTCGCTCAACGTGCCCTTGGCCAGTTGCGGCAGCGCGTCACGCAGCAACTGGGTGGCCGCCTCGCGCAGCTTGGCGTGGAGTGTCAGGCCGGTGTCGCTGCGTTCGATCATGACTTTTTGCTGGGCGAGAATCGCGCCAGCATCCGCACGCTTGACCATGCGGTGCAGGGTCACGCCGGTTTCGGTTTCGCCGTTGACCAGCACCCAGTTGGCCGGCGCACGGCCACGGTACTTGGGCAGCAGCGAACCATGCAGGTTGAACGCGCCCTGGCGCGCAGTGGCCAACAGCGCTTCGCCCAGCAGGTTGCGGTAGTAGAACGAGAAGATGAAGTCCGGGTTCAGCTTGGCCACACGCTCGACCCACAGCGGGTGGTTGGCGTCTTCCGGCGCGTGCACCGGGATGCCGTGGCGGGCGCACAGCTGGGCGACCGAGCCGTAGAAGGTGTTTTCCTTGGGGTCATCGGCATGGGTGAACACGGCAGCAATCTGGTAGCCCGTAGCGAGCAGGGCTTCGATGCCTGCACAGCCAATGTCGTGGTAAGCAAAAACAACAGCTTTAGAACTCATGACGAAACCTGACTGGAAGAGGAAGTGGACGATTGGGAAGAGGGCAGGCCATCGACGATGACCGCTGGCGCTGGGGCTGTCGGCTCGTTGCGCAGCACCTTTTCAATAAAAAAGCGGGGGCGGGCACGCACATCGCTGTACATCCGCCCGAGGTATTCGCCCAACAGGCCCATGCCGATGAACTGCCCGCCAGTAAACACAAACAGCACGGCGAACAGCACGAACAAGCCATCGCCGGCCCAATCGGCACCAAAGGCCAGGCGCAGCACGATCAAGGCAAACGCAAACAGCATGCCCAGGGCCGCCAGGCTGAAGCCGACGATGGACAACAGGCGCAGAGGGGTGGTGGTCATGCAGGTCAACAAGTCGAACATCAGGCTGATCAGGCGCATGGCGCTGTATTTGGACTCGCCGTGTTCGCGCTCGGCGTGGTGCACCAGAATCTCCGTGGTATGGCGCGCAAAGCCGTTGGCCAGGATCGGGATAAAGGTGCTGCGCTCACGGCAGGCGAGCATGGCATCGACGATGGTGCGCCGGTAAGCGCGCAGCATGCAGCCATAGTCGGTCATGGCCACGCCGGTGGAGCGCTGTACGGCCAGGTTGATCAGGCGCGAAGGCCAGCGGCGAAAGGCCGAGTCCTGGCGGTTGTTACGCACGGTGGCGACCACGTCGTAGCCCAGGGCGGCTTGCTCGACCAGGCGTGGAATCTCTTCGGGCGGGTTTTGCAGGTCGGCATCGAGGGTAATCACCACCTCGCCCCGGCATTGTTCGAAACCGGCCATGATTGCCGCGTGCTGGCCGTAGTTACGGTTGAGGATCACGGCCACCACATGGCTGCCGGCCTCGCTTGCCGCGTCTTCGAGCAGTTGGGCGGAACTGTCGCGGCTGCCGTCGTCTACCAGGATGATTTCATACTCATAGGCCAACTGCTCGCACGCCGCACGGGTACGGCGCAGCAGTTCGGGCAGGCTCTGTTCTTCGTTGTAGACCGGGATAACGATCGACACGCAATGAATAGGGTAGGGTTTCAAAGATTCATGACCTCGGATTAGAGCAACTTTGAGCGTAGAGATGACAACAAACATGGGATTAAAGTGCAGGCGACTCAATAAAAAATGGCCGATAGCATACCCATCCTGAGTAAAGCCCATTACGGCCAAAGATAAAGCATTATCAAGGGGTTAGTCAGCAAAGCAGGGCATTCCCTCAAGTATTGCGGCCAAGATTAAGCGCAAATTTGTCCAGCGAATATGAAAGGCGGATGAAAAACTCGTTTATTTGGTGGGCAGACAGCTAGTGTTCAGCTAGACAATAAGGAACGCAGACAAACGATAACTGTTTGCGCTGTAGTCATTATCTGTAAGTGCTTTAGTGCGTATTCACGCTGAATCACCCCGTTTGTTAATCCGTGGCGCCTGAAGAATCTTCTCTGCAACCCTCTGCAAGTCCCGGTAAAGTAAGCGATCTCTTGCCTGGGTAGTCGGATGAACAGCGTGCAGATACGGCCAGTCTTGATGATGTTGTGGATGACGCTAGGCGCGGCCCATGCCGCCCGGGCGGAAGAGGGGCTGAGCCTGACGCCGGTCGCTCAGGTTCCCGCCGGGGTCGAAGTCAGGGGCCGGCAGGTCGCCGCGTATAGCTGGGATGACCGGCAGGGCCACAACCTGTTGGTGTTGGCCGAGCAGGAAGCCGGCGAGCGCGATGACGACGGCACACAATCGGCGGCGATCTATGCTGCGCAGTACCTGCTGGAGGGTGACCGGCCCAAGCGTCTGTGGATGCTGCATGACGATGTGCAGCGTTGCGAATTCGACGCCGGCCTGCATTTCGATAGCGCCGCGACTCACGTCACCGACCTGCTGGGGGATGGCCCCAGCCAAGTGACCGTGGGCTATTCGCGCACCTGCACCAGTGATGTCAGCCCCCGTGAATTCAAGCTGATCATGCATATCGGCAAATCACACAAATACGGACTGCGCGGGGTTGACCGCTATGGCGCCAGTTGGTGGGACGAGGAAGCCGGCGCCCTGCGCGGCATGCCGCTGCCCACCGATTGCAGTGTTGCCGGGCAGCAGGCATTGCTCAGTCAATACCAGGAGCAGGGCACCGACCTGCCATTGCCAGGCTGCTACAACGACGAGCAGGACTTCGCCAAGGCGCCCACCAAGCTGTTGGCTTTCATGCGTCAGCAATGGTTTGCGTTGATGCAAAAACAGAACGCCGACTGGAGCCAGCAGCAAAGCCCGGCACCCGCCGAGGATGAGCCCTAGTTTGGTATGCAGCGCCGACCTGGGTTAGACTCGGCGCTCGCCAAACCACTAAATACTGAGATTAAACAGAGGCTTAGTCTCTATATTTAATCTCAAGGCTGATCTATTTTGACCGAGATTTCCCGCAACCCCCTGACCCTGTATCTCGCGCGCCTGGCGCCTTCCAGCCAACTGACCATGCGCTACGTGCTGCAAGATGCCGCCGACCGCCTGGGGTTCGAAGAGATCAACCTCGAAGATATCGACTGGCACCTGTTGCAACCGGAACACGTAATGGCCCTGGTCGCCGTGTTGCGCGAAGACGGGTATGCACCCAACACCTCATCGCTGTACGTCAACGCCGTACGCGGGGTAATGAACGAAGCCTGGCGCATCAGCCTGATCAGCCAGGAACACCTGCTGAAGATGCGTTCGGTCAAAGCCACCGCCGGCACGCGCTTGAGCCAGGGGCGTAACCTGCGTCGCACCTTGATTCGCGAACTGATGGATGTCTGCGCCGCCGACCCACGGCCACAGGGCCTGCGGGACGCGGCGGTGATCGGGATCCTCTACGGTTCGGGGATGCGCAAGTCAGAGTCGGTCAACCTCGACCTGGCCCAGGTGAACTTTGCCGAACGCAGCCTGCGGGTGACGGGCAAGGGCAACAAGGAGCTGCTCAAGTACGCACCGGCCTGGGCATTTGCCAAATTGCAGGCATGGCTGGAGTTTCGCCGCGAGCAGTTAAAGGAAGGGGAGCAGGACGATAGCTTCCTGTTCAACCGCATCCGCCGCGGCAGCCATATCACCCGCGAACGCATCACCAAACATGCGATTTACTACATTGCCCGCCAGCGTGGTGAACAGGTCGGTGTGAAGATCATGCCCCATGATTTCCGCCGCTCGTTTATTACCCGGGTGATTGAAGAACATGACTTGTCCATTGCGCAGAAACTGGCGCACCACACCAATATCCAGACCACCGCCAGCTACGACGTGCGCGATGACAACGAGCGGCGGCGGGCGATTGATCGGTTTGATCTTTGATCAACGGTCACCAGCGGGTTCGCTGCTACACACCAACGCCTGGCGCTCGTAGTTCAGCGCCTTGTCTTGCGCGGGCAGTGCATACGATGCAGTGCATTGCCGGCCCCCCCACTTGATCGTCAGGCTGCCCTGGTCCTCTTCAACCAGTACCAAGGCGTTACCGCTGGGGTCGGCGATGGCCAACTGCTTGCCGCTGGCGTCTTCCAGTGAGGCGCCAAACGTCAGGCGCTGGTGCTGTGCATCAAACAGCTCAAACAGCACGCGACGCCCGGTTTTGCCGCTGTAGCGGGCCAATACCACCGCCCCACGGCGCGGCACCACTTGCTGTGTGGCCTGGGTGATTTCTACATCACCGCCCAGGTCACGGGTGTCGAGGCTGATCCAGTTCACTCGATAAGGTTGCGCCGAGGGGATGACGGCATAGCCGTTGCGCCCGGTTTCGACGCCGCTGTAGCTGCTGATTTTTGCCCCACTGATGCCCGGTACCTGTACCAGGGCGAAGGTCTCGCTGACGGTCTGCCCCAAGTTGATGCCACCCGCATGCGCCACTACCGAGCCGGAAACGTTGAGGTTTTGTGAGTCATAACCACGCCCCTGGCTGTACCCCAGGCTGATATCGGCCATGGAGGTGCGGCTGTTGATGTTGGCCGATCCCGATTGGCCGCCGGTGCTGCTATGGCCGGCCTGGACTGAATAGAACACATCGCTGGTATCTGCCACATAACCGTTGATACCGGCCTGGGTGCTGGTGTCGCCTTGCTGCGTACTGGTAGTGACAAAAGCGCGGGGTGCCCGAGGCTGGCTGCCCAAGGGAAACGAAACAGACAGGTTGAACTGGGTGCCGGAGTCGGGTGCGCCCCAACTGGCGATCTGCTTGGTGCGTGTCACGCCCAGGTTGTAGCTCAGGTCCCCCCAGTTGTTGTTATAGCCGGCCGAAAAGCTCTGGGAGCCGCCACGGTTCCAATAGCGCTGATCGCTGGCGTTCACATACAGGCTGCCGAACTCACGGTTGCGCCCGAGACTTTGGTTGATCGTCAGGTCGGTACGGGTTTTCGAGTTACCGGTACGTTTGACTGCCTCTTCGCTGGTGTCCTCGACGTGGTCGGTCAGGGTGCGGTAACCCTCGGTCGAATACCGATACGCCGCCAGCGTAAAGTTGGTGTCGGTGCCAGCAAAGGTCTTGGCATACAACGCACGCACACTGTTGCCCTGGGTGGTTTGCCCCTGGGCGGCGCTCGACGAGTGCGTGACGTCCATGGACACGGCACCCAGCGATGTGTTGCGGCCCACCCCCAGGGAGAACGCCTTGTAGTCTTCACTGACTTGCAGGCCGACAATCCCGCTGAGGTTGCTGGTGAGGCCGTAGGCGAGGGTGCTGCTGACAAATTGCGGGCTCGCCAAACCGTCAGCATTGCTGCTGAATTTACCGGCCGAAACGCTGTATTTGACCTGCCCCTCACGCACCATGATCGGCAGGCTGGAGAACGCCTGCGTGGTCACACGCCGACGGCCATCGGCCTCGATGATGGTGATTTCCAGGTCGCCGTTCGAACCGCTGGGGTAGATATCGTTGATCTCGAAAGGCCCGGGTGCGACGTTGGCGGTGTACAGGATGTAGTCGTTCTGGCGGATTTCCACCGTGGCGTTGGTCTGCGCCACGCCACGAATCACTGGCGCATAACCACGCTCGCTGTCGGCGCGCATGCCTTCGTCGGACGCCAGCTTCAGGCCCCGGTAGCGCACGCTGTCGAACAGGTCGGTATCGGAAAAAATCTCGCCGGCACTGAACTGCCCCTTAAGCGCGGTCACGTCATGCTGCACGTAGCTGCGGTTGCTAGTGAAGGTGCTCGGCCGGCCGGTGCCGCTACTCAGGTTCGACTCATTGCGCAGCCGCCAGGCGCCCAGGTTAATGCCGTTGCGCAGCCCCAGGTTGTTGTTGATGCGCGTTTCATAGTCGCCGGCAGTGCGGCTGCTGTTGAGTTGATAGTTGATAAACGCCGCCGGCACACCATCCTCCCACAGCTGGGGATCGACATAGCCACGCATGCCACGTTGCATCGCGACCTGCGGAATGCTCGCCGCCAGGCGCAGGCGACTGGCGTCATAGCGCAAGGTCGCCTGGTCGATCAGTGTCGGCAGGTCGTAGCAGTCCTGGGGCTGGTTGGGGTCGAGCTTGCCCTGGGCCTGCAACAGGCTCATGTCGATGCCCAGTTGCTTGAGCAGGTCCAGGGTCAGGCACGGATCGACCCGGCCGGTCTGTGGGTTGCGCTTGAAGTCGATGTCGCGCCGGCCCACCAGGACCTCGTTGCTGTACAGGTCGACCCGGTAGTTGCCGGGCAGCACGCTGTTGGCCGAGAGCAATTGCTGCAGGTCTACCGACGATTGCGCACCCTGCAAGAAGGTGGTGTTGAAGACGTTCACGGCGGGCTCATCGGCAATCGCCAAAGACGGCGAACCGGCAAGCATGGCCAGTGATAGCGTGCTCAACTTGAGTGATGTGCAAGTTGTCGACACGCGTGAAGTGCGCTCGCTTGATATGTAATGATTGGGCCTGCTGCCTAAAAGAAAAAACATGCAAAGAACCTATATCATTCCTGTTTATCGAACAGGCGAGGCACGCGAGTACGCACTCGAATCGAACCTGAGGGTTTAAGGGAGCTACTTATGGCTTGGCGCGAGTACCCGTAGCCTTGGCCGCCAAGTGCGGTACAAGTTGGGCACTGTATTTATCTTGTGCGCCATAGTCGTTAATACTGGAAAAAGACAGTTGTACTGAATCCTGGCGACTCAGTTGTTTAATGCTGAACTGTTTCTCGGCGCCTGGCGCAATCATTGTCGAGTCGGCAGCCAGTTCCGTTTGTTGCCCGGCCTGTAGTTTTATATCGGCCATGGACACGTGATACAGCGTCGGGTTTTTTACCGTCAGTACTGACCCGGCATCGCGCTTGACCAGTTGCCACTCCAATTGCGCGGGTGCCGACAGGGCATCGCCAGGCAACCCGGAGGGGCGGAAGAAAATCTTGATGCGCTGGCGTACGGCCAGTTGCAACGTGTTGTCAGAGGCGGCGGCTTGCGGAATCTCCTGCACATTGAGCCAGACCACGGACTCACGATCCGTTGGCATTCCGGCACCCTGGTAGAGAACTCGCAGTAACTGCTGCTCCTTGGCAAATATGCGTGCCAGTGGCGGGGTTACGGCGAACGGCGCGGCACTGTCTTGTGCATCGCTGGTATCGACCCAAGACTGAATCAAGACGTCCTGATTACCGTTGCGCACGGTGATATTGGCCTCCTTGTGATCGCCATCGAAGACGATACGGGTGGCACTCAGTGAAATGCTGGCGGCAACCTGGGTCGCCATAAGCAGGGTCAGCAGCCCCAGGCCTGTGGCAATGGAACGAGGTAACATGATGTCTACCGTTTAGTGGTCGGATAAGTGGCGAGGTCCGAAGACCTCGCACGTGACAGGCGCTGCGTGTCGTTTATTCGTATTGCAGGATGAACGGCAGGGTAGCGTCACCGCGACCCGCGGTGGAGGCGCCGGCTGCACCGGTGGTGACGTAGGCTGCGGCAAAGCTCAAGGTTGCGTCGCCGCCAACGGTACCTTGGCCGTGCATGGCGCTTTCGATACGGGCGGTGGCCGGGGAGCTGAGGTCGATCAGCGCGCCAGTGCTGTCGAGCAGTGCGATACCGACGTTGCTTGCGCTGCCGTTACCAGGGGTCAGGGCGAGGACTTTTTTACCGGTAACCAGGCCTGAACCGCCACTTTTGGCGTCAAAGATCATTGCCACTTTAGTGCCCAGGTTGCAGTTCACGCTGAGGTTGAAGTCCTTGGCGGTCACACGGCCCGACGCTGGGTTTTCAGCGGTGCCCATGTCTTTGATGGAGACAGTGCCCATGTCGACGGAGATCACGCGATCGGCGTTGGCACCATCAACCGAGCAAGCGTCGTTGTTGATCAAACCGGTGAAGGTGATTTTGCCGCCGCCGCCCGGGGTACCCGTACCCGGGGTAGTTTCGGCAAACGCGCTGCTGCTGGCGGCGATAACTGACACAGCGATAAGGGCCAGGGAAAACTTCTTCATGATGATGTCCGTTAGTGTTGGTTGTGGTGATGGGTTGAAACTGCCAACGAACAATAGTTAATCTGCGCTTTATAGAGAATAAGACGATTCTTATAAAGCACTTAAAGTGAGGGGTAATCGGTTTTATAGCGGACTGAATAAAAGAAGCTTAGTTAAAAATATTGTATTCCAGGCAGTAGGCCAACAAGTCCTGATCGCTGCTTACTTCAAGTTTTCGCATGGCGGAAATCTTCTGCGCGCTGATGGTTTTTGAACTTCTATTTTGGCAGCGCGCGATATCACTGACACTTTTTCCTGAAATAAATAGGCGCAGTATTTCAAATTCTTTGGGCGACAGCGTAGAGAAGCGTTCATCAATAGCGGTCAACGACTCGATAACCGAGGTCTTGGCCGGCTCCAGGCTCCGGTAATGCGCCTGCTGGGCAATGGACTTGAGGGCGACCTGGATTTCCGTATGCAACTGGCTTTTCTGGATCACGCCCACCACGCCCAATTCCTGCAGGCGGGTAAGAATCAGGTGATTGGAGATCATGGTCAGAATCAGGATCTGCACGTCGGGGAAATGCCGCTTCAGGTACTCCACCAGCTTCAAGCCATCGCCGTAGGGCGAATCACCGGGCATGTTGTAATCGGTGATCACAATGTCGATGGGCTGCTGCTCAAGCAATTTGATGAGGCCCGCCGAACAGATCGCTTCGCCGATGACTTGAAAACGCTCGTCTCTCTCGACGAGTTCACGTACCCCCAGAAGCACGATGGGGTGATCGTCTGCAATTACCACAGTGAATGTCTTCATAGGGGGGAGCCGTAATCCTGGTTCAGTAAGTGAGGTGATCCCATGCGCGTGTACACAAGGGCGTGCGGTGCGCTCATAGCTGCGCCCCGAGCAAGGCCGACAGCCTGCCGATAACCTGCTTTATCCGTAGTTCCAGCCCGGCATTGAGCCGACCGACTGCCAACTGGCTTTCCAGCTCGATGCACGCCTGGGCCAGGTCGAGTGCCTGCACGGCACCCAATGCGCCGGCAACCGAGTGCAGGGTTTCAGCCAGGCACCGGCAATCACGCTGCTCAAGAGCGGCACTGATGCGCTGCAAGTCTTGCTGCACGCTGCTGATAAACAACGGGCGCATTTTGTCCGACAGCTGCACCGTGTCAATCACCAGCAGCTCAGCGCGCAATGTCGGTTTGCACAGTTTGATCAATTGCGCACGCAGGGTTTGCAGGCTCAAGGGTTTTACCAACCAGGCATTCATCCCGACCGCCAGACAACGAATGCCTTCCTCGCGCATGGCATTGGCGGTGACACCGATGATAGGCAATTGAGGATCATGCTCCCTGAGGATGCGGGCCAGTTCATAGCCGTTCATCAACGGCATATTGATGTCCGTCAGCACCAGGTCAAAGGCCTGGGGTTGCCACAGGTGCATGGCTTGCTCGCCATTGTCTGCCAGCGTCACCGTGCAGCCGAGGGCCTCGAGTTGCTCCTTGATGATTTCCTGGTTCACCGGATTGTCTTCGGCGACCAGAATGCGCAGCTCCAACTGCCCCGCGCTCTGTTGCTCGACACGCAGCGCTGACGCCTGTTTACCTTGCTGTGCCAGGGCAACCACCGACGCAATGGCGCGCACATCATGCATATCCACTTCCCAGCCCTGCGCGGTGCACAGAGGCGGGCTATGCGCGCCCGGCACACACAGCACCCGCGGTCCAGCCCATGGCTGCAGGGGGCCGGCAGGCAGCATATCCACCAGCACCGCCTGCGCACTCTGTTGCTCCAGGGGCAGCGCCGACAACGTGGCCTGGATACCCAAGCGGTTGAGCCAGTCGCACAGGGACTCCGCCAACTCGCGCACGGGTGCCTGCACATACACAGGAGAAGTACTCGGTTCAATGGGCGTGAGGCCCGGCAGCTCGCTGGTGCCGAGCGGCAAGCGCATCTTCAGGGTAAAACTGCTGCCCAGGCCGGGTTCGCTGACGACCTTGATCTGGCCGTCCATCATCTCGGCCAGCCAGCGACAAATCGGCAGCCCCAACCCTGCGCCGCCTTGGCCGGCGGTGTCCGGGGCCTGGTAGAACAAATCGAACAGCTTGGCTTGCTGCGCCTGGCTGATGCCCACGCCAGAATCGGTCACCTGCCATTCGAGGTCGACGCGATCGTCGCCGCGGCGCACGGCCCTGGCCCGAATCACCACGCGCCCGATGTCGGTGAACTTGACGGCATTGCTCACCAGATTGTTGAGGATCTGGCGGATACGCATGGGGTCGCCGACTACGCAGTCCGGCAGTTGCGCGTCAATGCAGCCATACAGTTGCAGGCCCTTGCGCTGAGCGAAGGCGGTGTAGGTGTGCAGCGTGTCTTCCAACATGTCCAGGGGGCAGAACTCGATGGATTCGATTGCCATCTGCCCGGATTCTATTTTCGACACATCCAGCACGTCGCTGATCAGTTGGAACAACGTCGCAGATGAGCGCTGGATCGTGTGCAGGTAGGTTTTCTGGCGTGGGTCCAGGGGCGTCAACCCGAGCAATTCCAGGGTGCCCAGCACGCCATACAAAGGCGTGCGAATTTCATGGCTCATGGTCGCCAGGAACAGCGTCTTGGCTTCGTTGGCCGCGTCGGCGGCCCGCCTGGCATCTTCCAGGGCCAAGGCATCCTCGATATGGCGGGTGACGTCGCTGAACGCATACAGGCGCACATCCTGGCCCTGGTAACGGGTCGAGACAAAGCCAACCTGCAAATGCCGGCCCTCGATCTCCAGGTAGGTTTCGCCGCTCTCGGCACTTTCTTGGATGCGGCCGAGGGCAGCCACCAGCCTGGTCGTGCCCGGCCATTGCTGCGCCCGCTGGTTCTCGATCAACACCTGGCCATCTGCGCGGCCCACCACACACAGCCCAGTGGGCGCGGTGTCGATGATCACACGGCTAAAGGCCACGCTCTCTGCGATGCGTTCATGGGCCTGGCGCGCCGGGCGAATGACTTGCTTGCGATACCAGCGGGTGCCGGCCCAGGAGATCGCCAGCACCGCACAGATAAACAGCGCCAGGCTGGTCAGCGGCCAAAAGGCATAGCGAAAAAAATGCTTGTAGCTGATCCCATAGATCGCCGTCCACTGCTGCTCGGTGTCGTGGGTAATTTTGAACTCCAGGCCGGTGGCCCGAAAGTTGAGCCCCTCACTCAGCGAAGAGGCCAGGAGAGAAGGCCCCGCCAGCGTCTGGCCGCTGGGTGAGAGCAGGGTGAAGCGGTCGTAGACGGACGACTCGATCGTGCGCTCCACATCGTTGACTTGCGCCATATCCAGCAGGGTGGCCACCAGCACCTGTTTATTGCCTTCATGCCTGCGCATCACCTGGGGGTTCAGGGTAATGCCGATGTAGGCCAGCAGACGCGGAGGCGCAGGGTCTTCGCCGGACGTGACGTAGGCTTCCCAGTAAAGCTGATTGTCCGCCAGAGGCTGAGGCAGTTGCCCCAGCCTTTGTTGCACAGCGTCGGCCCGCTCGGCGGAGGGGCCGTTGTAGGCGGTCTTCCCGCCGCGCTGGTAGCCGACCGCCGGCACCGTTATGTAGTAGTTGACAAGCCTATTGAAGACAAACGCATGGGGTGAAGGGTAGGGCGACGATGACCAGAATGCGCTGTAGTAACTGGCCAGGTGGGTCCCCAGGGCAAATATCTTCTGCTGCTCGCCAGCGCTGACTCGTTGCTCATCGAATCGGCTGCTGAAGGGCACCGAAAAGGCGAACTCGCGGCCTTCAAAACGCGTGTTGTACGCATCCAGCCTTTGCCCCTTGAGGCTGGCCTGGGTGTTTTTGTCACTGATCAGATCGCGCTGGATAGCGGGCTGCGCCAGGGTTCTCAAGAACGTTTCCTGCTCCTGGATATTTTCCATCAGCCGGGCAAAATGAAAACGCACGGCGGCGTACTGCTCGTCGATCACTCGCTGCAGTGCCCAGTAACTGGTGCCCGCCAACAGCAATGCGAGACCGAGCACCACCATCAGCCCTTTATTCAGGCGCAGTGAGCTGCGGGTGAATGCTTCAAGGATGGCGTCGTTGTGCTTCATTAAGGGGTTTCGCAGGCGGATGAGAAATCGGCACTGAATGGAGCTTACTCCTGATAGAGGTTAGACAAAATCGGGCCGCAGGCTAATGAGATGTCGCGGGGCCATCATTGTTCAACAGTTGCTGAAATTGTTCCGAGGAGACTGCCTGAGAGATCAGGAAACCCTGAACTTGAGTGCAATCAATTTTGCGCAGCAGGGCCAGTTGCTGGGGCGTTTCAACGCCTTCGGCAACCACGGTCAGCCCCAGTTTACGGCCCAGTGCGATGATACTGGCCAGGGCCGACGTCATGCCTTCGTTATCGTGGCAGCCTTGTACCAGCGCCTGGTCGATCTTGAGCTCGGTAAAAGGGGTCGAGACCAGGTTCAGGTATGAGCTGTAGCCTTTGCCGAAATCGTCCTGGGACAAGCCAAACCCCTTGATACGCAGGCGGCAAGCTCCGGCATAGAAGTTACTGATGTCCTGGGGCACCGAGCACTCCATCAGTTCGAAGCAGATCATCCCCGGAATACCCTGGTTATCCAGGACAAAATCCAGCAGGCGGTCTGCCAAGTCATGGCTATTGAGCAGGTGGGTCGGCAGGTTGATCGACACTGGAACATCGTATCCACGCTGACGCCATCGCTCCTGCGCATGAATGGCCTGCTTGAGCACCAGCCACAACAAACGCTCCTCCAGTTCGAAGGTCTTGATTGCCGGCAAAAACGCCGCGGGCAACATTAGCCCTTGCTCGGGGTGCATCCAGCGCACCAGTGCTTCAGCGGCGACGATACGGCCGTTGGCCAAGGATTTCTTGGGTTGGAACCACGCCTGGATTTGCCCGTTACCCATGGCCTGGAGCAGCGTATGCCGGCCAATTTCCGCTGCGGCGGGGAGCGACGGGTCAGGGCTGCGATCCTTGTGATTGAGTTGGCCGACCAGGCTGCGCAGCGCGTCGGCGGCGACGGGTTTTGAAATCAGACCGATGACTTTCACATCAAGGTTTTTCGCCACCAGGCTGGCCGCCATCAACATGCGCCGCGACGCGGCACTCATAATGGCCAGGGCGGGCTTGCAGCGCAGGGTTGCCAGGCTCTGGATAAACTGCACGCCATCCATGCCGGGCATCAGCAGATCAGTCAGCACCAGGTCGAAATCCCGCTGGCGCAAACGCTCCAGTGCCTCGTTCCCATCCTGGGCGGCTTCAAGCATGAAGTCTCCCAATTCATTGAGCAGGTTCTGCAGGTACAAGTGCTGCAGAGGATGGTCCTCGACGATCAAAATACTATAGCGCTTCATGGGGGATCCGTGCGTAAGGCTCCAGGTAATTAAAGAGGGCCCGCAACGCAAAGGGTTTGACCAGGCAATAGTTCATACCTGCGGCCAGGCACAAGTCGGCCTCGCCGCGCATGGCGTTGGCGGTAGCCCCGATGATGGGCAGCGAGCAACCTTGGCTGCGTAACTCCCTGGCTAATTCATAGCCGTTGACTCTGGGCATATTCACATCCGTCAGTACCACATCGAAGTGTGAGGCCTTGCACAGCAGCAGCGCTTCATGACCATCGCAGGCCAACTCCACGGTGCAGCCAAGTTCCTCAAGCTGATCGCGCAAAATCAATTGATTGATAACGTTGTCCTCGGCCACCAGCACATGCAGGTTGAGCTTGCGCAGTTCACGCTTGTGCGCCTGCTCGTCGACCCTGGCCACCCACAACCCTTGCGCCTGGCTGACAGCCTGGTGAATCGCGCTCAACTGATTGAGGTTGGCGTGCCACGCGCCGGTCTCGCTCTGCTGGCCATTGCTGCTGTTGCTGCTCACCAGGATTACCGGCCCCGGCCAGGCGGGCACCAGTGGCTGTTCGAAACTGCCTGGATGCAGTTCCAGCAGTAACTGGCCCTCGGGGTGGGTCGGCTGGCCGATCTGTGCGCGGGCGCCCCAACGGCGCAACCAGCCGCCGATGGATTGAGCGAGTTCGGGGATCGGCGAAACCACATAGATCGTCTCTGCCAACAGGCTGCTCATGGGCGTACAGGGCGCCTCTTCCAGAGGCAGGGTCAGGCTGAAACTGCTGCCCAGGCCCAGTTCGCTGACCATACGGATATGCCCGTTCATCAATTGCGTCAGGCGCTGGCAAATCGGCAAGCCGAGCCCGGTCCCGGCCACCACGTTGGTGTTGCCTTCGGTTTGGTAGAAAGGTTCGAAAATCATCGCCTGGTCTTCCTGGGCAATCCCTTTGCCGGTGTCGGACACTTGCCACAGAACGCTGGAGCGCTCGTCGTCGCGGTCCAGCAACTTGACCCTTAGCACCACGCGCCCATAGTCGGTGAACTTCACGGCGTTGTTCAGCAGGTTATTGAGGATCTGGCGAATGCGCGTGACATCCCCGATCAACCGCTCGGGCAACTTGGGGTCAAAGCAGGCATAGAGCTGCAAGCCCTTGCCCATGGCAGCGGCGGCATAGCCCTGGATGATTTCATTGACCAGGTCCAGCGGCGAGAACTCACTCAGTTCCAGAGCCAGTTGCCCGGCCTCGATCTTCGACACGTCGAGTACGTCGCAGATCAGTTGCAACAAGGTGGCCGAAGAGCCTTCTATTGCATGCAGATAGTCTTTTTGCTGGTTGTCGAGCTGGGTGCGGGCCAACAGCTCCAGGGTGCCCAGTACGCCATACAGCGGCGTGCGTATTTCATGGCTCATGGTCGCCAGAAACAGGGTTTTCGCGGCATTCGCTGCGTCGGCCGACTGCCGGGCCTCTTCCAGGGCGGCTTCAACTTGCTTGCGCGCACTGATATCACTGAAGGCGCAAAACAGCACGTCCTCGCCTCTATAGCGGGTAGGCGCGCTGCTGAGGTAAAGGTGGCGGCCGTCGAGGGTCTCGAAGTAGTCGCAATGCCCGGACGGAGCGCTATCGAACGCCTGGCGGATCCAGCCGGTGCACAGCGCTTCGCGCTCCAGGCCGTTACCCAGCCAATGCTGGGCCAGGGTGTTTTCCAGCACAACCTGGCCGTCGGTGCGACGCAGCACGCACAAGGCGACCGGCGCGGTCTGGATCACATCGCGACTGAAGGCCTCGCTTTCAATCAATGCCTGAATCCCGTTGATCGAGGGGATGATGAAGCGCTGGTTGACCCGGCGCATCACCAGCCAGATCAGCGTCACACTGAACAGGCAAAACACCAGCGAACCGAGCAGTTCGCGCCACAATCCGCGGACCACATCCCGCAGGTTGATCGAGTACATCAGTTGCCAGTCCGACGACTTGAGTTGCTTGCGAATGACCAGATGATCCGGCACCAGGCCACTGCCGACAAAACCGAAAAAGTTCGCACCCTGGGGCTCGAGCAATGACTGGTTCAGCTGGGGTTCGTGGCTATTGGTAAAGACCAGCATGCCCTTGGAATTGAGCATCATGAACTCGCCCGCACTCTGGTCATTGAGGGTCATGGACACTTCGTGGCTTTCCATTTCCAGGCCCAGCCAGCCGGAATTGGGGTCACGCTCATCCAGCAGAATGAATAGATACAAATGTGAATGCCCTTCGCTCTGGTCACTCAGCCAGAGTTCGCCTGGGTCCACTGGGTTGCGTTTCTTCAGCGTCCTGAGGCGATTGAGCATGCATTGGGAGAACGGTAATACCTGCGCCGTCGAATCGTAGAGTCGGGTTAATTGCGGGTTCGGGCCGGCGGTCACGTAAAGCAGGTTGACCTGTTTGACCTTCAGGTAGTTGCGCATGCGTGAGGTCAGCCAGATGCTCCACTGGTTGCCCGGTGTACTGCCCAACTGCAGGCGCTGCTCTTCGCTGGAAGCCGGGTACGCTTGCGCTTTGGCCTGCATGGATTTGCGCACCGCCGACAGGCTCAGGCTTTCGAGCAAGGCTTCGCGGGTAGTGAAAAACGTATGGGCTTCGGCAATCGCGCTGCTCATGTAGCCGCGCCGCTGAGAGATGTCATTGTTGAACGTGGACAGCAGAAACGTGTAGACACCGCTAAAGATGCCAATCAACAACACGATGGCGAAAAGACGAAGCAGCCTTCTGGCTGCTTCGGGTCGGGACAGGACGGGATTGATCTGGAGCAGATAACTTTTAAATCGCATCGGCGGATTTTAATGAGCCATCCGCCGCCTGGGCATAAGACGATCCTTAAAAGCGCCCATGGGCTTACTTGTAGAACATATCGACGACCACCGCTGCATCGAACGCGCCAGGCTGAGGCAGGGCGCGCCACTTCAAATCAGCCCTGAAGTCTTGGCGGAAGGTCTGGTTGGCACCATTCATTTTGGCCAAGGGGAACCATTCATTGAATGGCAGGTTTTGATGGGTGTAGTCCCAGGATAACGCGATGCCCACGGAGCTGTTATTAGCGGGCACCAACAAACCATTGATCACGCTCCCGCCGCCCGGTGTCGTGGCGAAGCGAGCGCTCACCGTGTACGGAGTGTCACAGGCTTTGCGCAGGCTCAGATTGAAGGTAGCGGTGCTCGCCACTTCACCGACCTTTGCCAGGCGCGAGGGTTTGGGAAAGTTGACGACACTGGGGGTAATCGTCAGGTCTGGCGTGCAGGGCACAAAGCGGATGTCGTTCACGCCGGTGACAATGTAGTTGAGGTTGCTGTTGGGCCGGCTGTTGAGCCCCGTAATCCCGTCCAGTTGAAAGACCCGGTATTGCGACAGGGTGCTGGCCTGGCCGTTTTGCGGCGTGCTACCAAACTTCTCGATAAACACGCTGAAGTTGAGGGTGAACCGGGCCTTGTCCCAACCGACGCAATTTGACAGGTTGCAACCGCGGTCGGAGTAGAACCCTGTACCGTACTTGCCACTGCTTTGGGTGATGGGCACTGAGTTATAGCGGATCCCGGCGCGAATGCCCTTGCCGATACTGACGCTTGCCGGGTTCAGGTAAAAAAACACTTCTTCGCGGCCGTGCTCAAAGTCATCCTTGCAAATCACGTTGACCGAGCGTGGGCCCGACTCCCAGATAATCGTGCCATCCGGCGCATCGGCCGCCACCGCCAATGCGGTACCCAGCGGTGCGGTGTCGGCGACCGAGCCGCTACCGTCCACCCGGCAGGCCAGCGCATAGCTGGTAGCGGGGAGGGCAGCGCTGACAAGCAGGGTGGCCACGAGTAGGTATTTAAGAGGTGACATAGGTCGGTATTCCCCGCGTTCCATCACTTGAGAACCGCGCGATGGCGGGCCTGCAAGCCGATATCGGTGATTTCGGTAAAGTTGATTTGGCTCCCGACGCTAATGGGGGCCTGGGTGCTGAAGACTTTGCGCTCACCGGGCTTGAGCAATAGGTAGTCATCCAGCACTTGAACCTGGCCGCCTTTGTCGACTTGCACATCCACCAGGGACAGATGAAACGCACTGGGATTGGTGACGGTCAGGGTTTGCCCATCGGTGCGGCTCCATACCAGTTGCGGCACGGCCTCTGACGAACTGCCTGCCAGCCCGGCCGGGCGATAGAACAGCTTGAGGCGCTGGCGCACGGCAAATTGCACACTGTCGGCGGCTTCCGGCTTCAGCGGGATTTCCATGACGTTAAGCAAGAACATCGACTCCACATCGCTGGGCAAGCCTGCGCCGGCGTACAGAATGCGCAGCAGGTGATGCTGTTGAGCATCCAGGCGAACCAGCGGCTGAACCACGGCAAAGGGCACCGGCGAAGTTGCATCATCGTCCTCGCGGGTGACCCAGCTTTGCACCGCCAGTTCGCTGGAGGACTGATTGACGATATTGATGCTGGCTTCTTTATATTGGCCAAAGTAGATCAGGCGCGTGCCTTCAATCTTGACCGTCGCCTGCGCACAGGGCGCCAGAGCCAGCAACGCTGCAATCAGCGCACTGATCCAGAGCAGGGAGCGGCAGAATGGCAAGTGGTTGAGAGGTGACATGAGGGCCCGTAGCTTTCCTGGGTATGTTGGAGTGGCTTCGGGGTCCATGGTAGGAGGTGGGCGTCAGGGATTCTCTCAGGCGATTCTTAAAAGGGAAAATTGCTGGCTCAGGGCTGGGGGCTTTGTGTTTGTCACCGCCGAAAGTGACGCCCTTGTTAAAGAAATACACCACCACATGCCAGTGCTGGTCATGGGCCAGGTTAAAACCTGATATCAGCTTGAGCTGCCTTGAGTCGAGCGTGCCTGCCAATTGCGCAGCCACTTCATACAGTGCCGGCTGGGGCAGGGGAGTCGGTGGTGGAAGGGGCACCACAGCGCGAGCCGGGACGTTCATAGGCGATCAGCGGCGGCAGGATCGTATCCTACTGTACATTCATATAACTAAACTAAACAGTTATTTAGTTTAGTTATTCATTTTTTGTTTTTTTTGACAGGCATAGGGCAGGTTAACAGTTGTCACCCAGCCGTGGGCTGTTGGTATTCTTGATGTCTGAAACATTCAACTCGTAAAGGAATACCCGATGCCAATATACCTCGCTGCCGAATCAGAACTGCACGTGGGCCAAAACTCGGTCACAGAAGCACCCGCGGAAGAAGGAACTTACGTTGTCGTATTCGAAGACGACGAAGACACCGGCTATTTCTACGTCCTGGATACAGCAGCAGAAAGCAACCCGATTCAAGACGCGCTGCATATCTACAACGTCGCGGACGTTTCAGACAAACATAAACCCTCCAGTTTGAAGATCGGTTGGTCAGTTGATCACAGCAAGGCCGTGTTGCTAATCAACGATTATCCGCATGCCATATTCGATTTCACGGCGAAACAAGGCTATTGCCGTACCGGGTTTCCACCGCACACTGGCAATGGTTGGTCTGAACATGGCCACGACTGGGATGATGCTGCGCTTGAACTGTTCGCATGAGTACGAGCCTGGGTTAGCCAGGCTTTTTCTTCTGCGCAAAGGATCCACCAGGTTTAACGGGTAGGCAGCGCCACAGCGAGTTTCAGCATCGTGTTTTTCCAGCAGGCGAGAAACACGGGGGGCCGCTTGGTGAAAAGCGTCAAGCAGAGCCCAACGAGGATATTCCATCGGTTCGCATAATATATATTATGTTAAATTATGTGTTATTCAACGGGCTATCTACTCCGTGTTCGTGGCGCGTCATTGAATGAGGTCGCTGGCGATGAAACTGGTTCAGTGCCGTTCCTCTACCGCTGCTTGTGCAAGCTGGTGATGCGGCGCTGTTGCCCATACTTGCCCATTCATCTACACCCAACTTAAACCCAGGCACCGTGCTTACAACACGGCTGCGGCACATCTGCGTGCGATCCTCGCTTTCTACTCCTATGCCAGAACCCGAGATCTGGATCAGGCTGGAGTTACTTCCACAGTGGGTTGAACACCGGAAACGTGCAGGATGTACCTGCCGCCGGCCCTGACTACTCAAGGTTGCTTACGGAAGAACAAAGTGATCTGGCCTACCTCCACTCCGAATTTGGTCATGAACGAGCGATTGATCATGGTGTTCTTGTCCATAAGGTACATCCAGTCGTCTAATTCAACCTGATACTCCTTACCATCCACAGGAAGGCTCAGTACGTATTTCCAGCGCAGGGTATTGCCTGCCATCTCACCACGCGCTTCCCCCACCACGTCGTCAGCGGTTCCGCGCCATTGGTTATGGCCAACTGGCGTTAGCGTCCACACCCGTTTTTGTTTAGTGCCATCGCTGTAAGTAAATGACTCATCGAGTATTAACTTATTGCCTTCGGACTGGCCATTGATCTCCACGTGGAAGCGCTTTACCACCTCACCTGATCGCTTTTGAAACATGCCCCAAGCTTCGACCCGCCCCTCGAAAAAATCGCGTAGCTCAAGGGTGGGCATCTCCTGGCGGTAAGTATGCACATCTACCCGGCTGCAACTCGCGAGACCAATGCTTAGCAGAACTATCAATACCTTTAACATGTGCAACTCCTCAACGGTCTCAGGGGTTTAGAACCGCCCAGCAATTGGGATTGCAGCTGCGGGCACGCCAAAAGCTATACAAAACAATTAATTTGTACAGCTGAATCCTCAGGTCCGCGTTACAGCCACACAAACGGACTCCGACGGTCTGTCCAAGGGGGCACGCGCATCGCGTAGAAATGGTGCCTGCGACAGCCACCCATACGCATCACGCCTAGGAATGGCGCACATTGTCAGGTGGTTTTTTTAGGCCTACCCTATACAGAACCTATACAGCGCATCAGATAATGTACAATAAAAACTGACCACTGGCGCTGCAATTTGACGGTAAGAGCAGCATGGCTTCGAGGAATCTTAATGAACACATCAATAGCCGAGCATTACCGTGAAATTCTCGTCGGCGTCGGCGAGAACCCTGAGCGTGAAGGACTGCTGGATACTCCCAAGCGTGCAGCCAAAGCGATGCAGTACCTGTGCAATGGCTACACGATCAGTCTAGAGGATTTGATCAACGGCGCATTGTTCGAATCGCAAAACGATGAAATGGTCATCGTGCGCGACATCGAACTGTATTCTTTGTGTGAGCATCACCTGCTCCCCTTCATCGGCAAGGCTCATGTTGCCTACATCCCCACTGGGCGGGTGCTGGGCCTGTCGAAAGTCGCCCGGGTCGTCGATATGTTCGCCCGCCGCTTACAGATCCAGGAAAACCTTACAAAGCAAATTGCCGACGCTATTGCGCACATCACTGATGCGGCCGGCGTGGCCGTGGTCATTGAGGCAAAGCACATGTGCATGATGATGCGGGGCGTGGAGAAACAAAATTCGGTGATGACCACCTCAGTGATGCTGGGCGCCTTTCGTGAGTCGTCCGCTACGCGGCTGGAGTTCCTGCAACTGATTGGGCAACGCAGTTAACGCTCGGAGCTCGCGCAGGCTTGCAGGAGAGACTCAATGAACAGTTCCTTTGAAATGAACGCCTTGGTGATAGGCGCCAGCGGTGCGCTTGGCGCAGCGTTTGGAATGGCTGAAAGCAGATCCACGACGATATCGAGTCGTTACGCATTCCTTTCTCGCTGGCGGCGCCCTGGTGAGTCACGTTGCGCCGGGGGCCTGGCAAATGAGTAAGATTCGCCGACTGTGCCTGGTGCTGGGCGACCAACTGTCTTGGGACTTGGCTTCATTGCAGGGGCTGGATCCCCAGCGCGATGCGGTGTTGCTGGTCGAGGTGATGGAGGAAGCAAGCCATGTGCCCCATCACCCACAAAAAATCGCGCTGATCTTCAGTGCGATGCGCCATTTTGCCGAGGCGTTGAAGCAGCGCGGTATCCGCGTGCACTACGTCAGCCTGGATGATCCGCACAACAGTGGATCGGTGCCCGGCGAGTTACGGCGCTGGCACTCACTGCTTCAGCCACAGCAACTGCACCTGACTGAGTGCGGTGACTGGCGCCTGGAGCAGTCGCTCAAGGACTGTCGCTTAACGATCCAGTGGCATAGCGATAGCCGTTTTCTCTGCACCCGCGGCGAATTTTCGTCTTGGGCCGAGGGCAAAAAGCAGCTGCGCATGGAATTCTTCTACCGCGAGATGCGGCGCAAAAGTGGCTTGTTGCTTAATGGCGACCGCAGCCCGGTCGGTGGCGCCTGGAACTTTGATGCCGAAAACCGCAAGGCGTTGCCCAAAGGTGTGAGAGCGCCCTCACCCATGCGCTTTTCGGCCGATGCCATCACCCAGGAAGTGCTGGCGCTGGTGGCAAAAAACTTCTCCGGCCACTATGGCGCCCTCGACACCTTCGACTACCCGGTAACCCACGCCGATGCCCAAGCCTTGTGGGATTACTTTCTCGATTGGGGCCTGGCTGCGTTCGGCGACTACCAGGATGCGATGGCCAGTGACGAACCCTTCCTGTTTCATGCGCGGATCAGCGCCGCGCTAAATATCGGCCTGCTGGATCTGCGCCAGTTGTGCAGCGACGTCGAAGCCGCGTACTGGGCGCAGCGGATTCCGCTGAACGCTGCCGAAGGCTTCATTCGTCAACTGATCGGTTGGCGGGAATACGTCCGAGGCATCTACTGGTTGAAGATGCCTGAATATGCCGACGGAAATGAATTCAGCAACACACGGTTGCTTCCAGAGTTCTACTGGACAGGCGAAACGAAGATGAACTGCATGCGCCAAGCCATTAACCAAAGCCTTAAGCATGCCTACGCTCATCACATCCAACGGCTAATGGTTACCGGCAATTTCGCTTTGCTCGCAGGTATCGCGCCGAGTCAAATATGTGAGTGGTACCTGGCAATCTACATGGACGCGTTCGACTGGGTGGAGTTGCCCAACACACTTGGTATGGTCATGCATGCAGACGGCGGCTACATGGGATCTAAGCCTTACTGTGCGAGCGGCCAATACATCAAGCGCATGTCCGATTATTGTCGTGGCTGCGCGTACAAGGTGAGCGAAAGCACCACAGATGATGCCTGCCCTTTTAATGCGCTTTATTGGCACTTCCTGATACGTCACAGCGACCGCCTGCGCAGCAATCACCGTATGGGCATGCCGTATAAAAACCTCGACCGAATGCCTGAATCAAAGCAGCAAGCGCTCTGGCAACGTGGTCAATTGTTGCTCGCAAACTTAGATAACGGTGAATCATTTTGAAAAAGAGTGAACTCCCGGTCAAAACCTGCATGACTTGCGGCCTTCCCTTCCTATGGAGGAAGAAATGGGCGCGCTGCTGGGAGGAAGTTCGTTACTGTTCTGAGCGCTGCCGGCGTAGTAAACCTGCCCAGTGCTGAGCCAAAAAATGGCCATCACAGGCCCTCTTGGACTCAAACCAAAATCACTTGCTTAGCCAGGATGTCGGTGTGATGTTAGGCGTTTTAGAACGTTACACCAAAAATCACAACCTGAGCCTACAACGATGTGCGCTATGAAATTTTCAATTAGGAATAAATTGGAAGCGGTAGTAGAAATGTATCAGGTCGTGCGAAGAGGTACCCTTGCATAAGATCTATGCCTAAGCGGAGTAATGCATCACTCTCATCACGGGTTTCAATACCTTCGGCCACAACCACTATATTTAAACGGTTTGCGACTAAAACAATACCTTCGACTATTGCAGTTCTAACTGGGTCTTTGTCAATGTTTCTTGTGAGAGCCATGTCAATTTTTAGCACATGAGGTTGGAACATCGCCAATAAATTCAACCCCGAGTAACCCGAGCCGAAATCGTCGATAGATGTAGTGAAACCTTGACGCTTGTACTCTTCGAAAATCCCCTTTAGATGCATAGGGTCATCAACACGTTCACCTTCGGTCACTTCGAACATTAGTCTCTCTGGAGGGAACCCAAACAGTCTGGCAGCCTCCAGAGTGGCTCGAATGCAGGTTTCGGGTCGATACACAGCATTTGGCAAAAAATTGATACTGAGCTTGCAGTCTGGAATGCCCAGCAAACCTAGTTCCGTCGCTCTCTCGATAGCCTTGACTCGGCATGCTTGGTCAAAGCGGTATCGGTTGTCGTCATTAACCTGATCCAAGATGCTCGCCGCCGACTCACCGTTCACCCCACGTACAAGGGCTTCATAGGCGAAGGTTGTGCGCGTTCTTACGTTAACGATTGGCTGGAATGCCATTATGAAATCGAACCCCAACCCTTCTAGATTTCGGCACTCTGCGCAGCCGACTGATACGAACGTAGAGAACGCAATATTACGGGGCATGGCTGATCCTCCAGATTTTTAGCAACCCTAACCTATAATTTTCGAGCTTTCAGTATGTATCGGCACTGATCTGGCTTCGTTGAAGGCGCATGTTCATCGCGCGCAACGCGCCAGCCTAATAGTGAGGTGTCGCTCGCCATAATATTGATGAGAAGCAGGCCGAAAACCAGCATGGATAAAGGCAATGCCCGTTTTTCGCCACGCCAATATCTTGTTTTGCGCATTTCCAAGCAGAGCCAGCATCACTGGCACCAGCGCGATGAATGCCGGCGTCAGGACACCGGTTCGACAAACCCGGTTTATCCAATTGTGCAATTCCTCAACGCCCTCTGGGTTTAGATCCACCCAGCAACTGGGCTCGCAGTTCCGGGTTGCGTGTTCGGGGGTCAAGCCAGATCGCAAAAAAGGCTTTGGCGAAAGCTTCATCCCTCACCACGCGCCTTAGGTTGTCGCCGAAGTAAAACCGCACGCCCTCTCCAGGAACATAAACGCCCGTGATGCGGTCGCCTGCGCGCACATTGACGAACGCGTGCTGCATTTCCCGCTCCCAGCGGCCCATCAGATCTGAGTTCAGGCCATAGGGTGACAAGCGACGGATTTCCTTGATGCTGGCCTCGACTAGATCGTCGCGGCTAATAGCGCGGCTGTAGGTGAGTTCAAGCGCAAAAGGTGCATCTGCAACCAGCGGCTCACCGGCGATCAGGCGTGGGCTCCAGAACTGCGCGCTGTAGACCGAGAAACCGAATACTCGCATATCCCCGCTGCCCAACAGATGGGCATTGGGGACCGCCTCACGCCAATCGGCAAATATGTCCGGGCTCTGGAGCATAAGAGCAATACAGATAAGGTGGCGGACCAAGCTATCGTTGCGCGTAGCCATGCAAATACCTCGATAAGACTCTTGGATACCTTTGCGCTTGCCACGCGTCAATTGCGGGCGCGTAGCCGGATGGCATTGGCCCGTGGTTAACACGCATAAGCATTGCGCACATTGTCAGGTGGTTACTTTAGGCCTATCTTAGATAAAACCTATACAAGGTATAGTGCAATGTACAACAAAAATCCTTGGCCACTGACGCTGTACTTTGACGGTAACTGTCCATTGTGCGCGCGGGAAATCAAGATCCTGCGCCGACACGCCACACATGGCCGACTGCTATTTATTGACTTAAACAGCGCTGAATTTGACGCCAAGGCCCTTGGCTTTACGTTCGAGCACATGCAGTCCGTACTTCACGCCCGTTTCGCCGACGGCCGCTGGGTTGAAGGCTTGGACGCCACCCTATGGAGCTGGCGTGCCGCCGGCCTGGGATTCTGGGCCAGCCCCCTGACCTGGCGTGCACTTCGACCGCTGCTGGCGTTCGGTTATCAGCTGTTCTGCCGCTTGCGCCCCCATTTGGCGTGGTTGCCTCACCCGGATGGGCGACGTCGATGTGTCGATAACCGTTGCGCAGTGCCGGAATCACAACACGCACCCGACGCGTCGGACACCTTGAAAACGAGGCAGCCTTAGAGCGCTACTCATGAACAGCCCCTTCGAAATGAACTCCCTTGGCGACGGCTATCGCGCCTTAGTGATAGGCGCCAGTGGAGCCCTTGGCACGGCGTTTTGTCAGTTGCTCAAAGAAGATCCACGCTGCTCGGTTGTTCGCGAACTGACGCGTCATAGTCTTCCGGGGTTGGATCTGGAAGAGCCCGAGAGTATCGCCAAAGCCGCCGCCGAATTAGCTGAAGAAGCCCCGTACCAGTTAATCCTGCATGCTGCGGGCCTGCTCCATCGCAAAGAAATCAAGCCGGAAAAGAGTTACTCCGCCATTGAGGCGGATGCGTTTCAGGCAGTGTTCCAGGTCAACGCCCTGGGACCAGCGCTTGTTTTGCGTCATTTTTTGCCATTGCTCGACCCTCGTGGCGCGATGGCGGTGCTTTCGGCCAAGGTTGGCAGCATCGGCGATAACCGTTTGGGCGGCTGGTATGCATATCGCGCCTCCAAGGCCGCGTTGAACATGTTGATTAAAACCGCGGCGATCGAACTGGCGCGAACCCGCCCGCAAACCCGCTTGCTGAGCCTGCATCCAGGCACCGTTATTTCAGGCCTTTCACAGCCCTTTCGTGGTGCCTCGGCAGCCAGGCCGGCACACATTGCTGCCCGCGAGTTGTTATCGCTGATTGACCGTCTGACTGCTGCCGACAGCGGCAATTTTTTTGCTTATAACGGCGAGCGCCTACCCTGGTAGGCAAGGAGTAAACCTTGAATTTGCAAGCACTGACCGAACGGGCCGCGAAGGGCGAAATACGCGAGCTGGAGTTGCTGTCACTCGAAGGTGGTTTTTATCTGGCACGAATCCGCCTGGATCACGGCCAGTTCACCCTGCTTGATGATGCGGCCAAGCCGATGCGCCTGCGGTCGACCACCCACCTGCGCGACTTGCTGCAGACCGTGCCGGCATTTCCTTGCGTGCTGGTGCAGCAATGCGCGCACGACGAAATGTGCGGCCGGGATTCAGGGCCTGTCGAGGAGCTGCGTATCCCGTTTTCGCTCACCACGCCATTATGAGCAGGCAAGCACGCGATAAATCTCAGAAACCACCTGCAATGTTGCCTCTTCAAGCGTTCCCTCGTTGCGGCATAAAACCCAGCCTTGATCTGCAACCGCTCGCTCGAACGCCTGGGTACAGGCAACATGTTCTTCCAGCGTATGCATCACAGTACTGCTCAGCCCGCGCCGTCGTGCTGCGGCCCTCGCCCATGAAATTTCAGGGGCGGTGACGATCCCGACGTGCAGGTCTGGCACTTGCACGTTGCGATCAATGTTCAACTGGAGAATGTCTGCAAACGGGACTATGCGCCGAAACGCGGCATCAGACGGGTACCAGCGATCAATCAACACAATGCTGCCCGGAGGTTGTTTAGTCAGCACCTGTCGGGAAATCCATGCACGGCTATCCGCGAGGCGTTCACACACCTGCAACTCCAGATCCCGGCAGGGATTTCTCACCAGCTTGTTAACGAGGGTCATTGTTTCCCGTCTAAAGGGATCGCTTTTTTTCTCGCAAAGTCGGATTACCGTTTTGGCGTCTGCCCTCAGTACTTTCGTAACGGCTTCCAACAGTGTGGTTTTGCCGGTGCCCTTGGGCCCATCCAGAGAAACAAACAGCGGAAGATTCATTGTTGCAGTTCAACCAACCGCTGCTTGTAACTGTCACGAATGCAGGCCTGTTTGTCGTCAGCTTTCCAGCAGTCGTTGCGCCCCTTGATCCAGCCACGTTGCTCGGCCTTGAGCATCTTGGCCTGGCTGCCGGCCTTTTTCAGCGCGGTGTTGTAGGTGCTCGCCATCTGGCGATCCAGGGCGGAAAGCGCTTCGCTGCCGCAAATCAGCGTTTCCACGGAACTGGCCATGTTTGCGCTGCACTTGAACGAAGGTCCGGTCTGGGCGTGTGCGCTGATGGCGAAAATGGCCACTGGCAACAGCGCCGCGCGGATGAATGAATGCATAGGAGTCTTCCTGTAAAGGTGTCGATGGCCACATCGATGCGGGCCCACGTTGACCGCTGCAACGCGTATGATTCTGTCACGCTTTCTAGATGTGGCACTGCATAGGTCAACAATGGCAAAAATCAGCGTTATCAACAAGGCGACCACGCCAGGCCGAAAAAATCTCACGGCTGCCGATCGTCAGCAGCAGATGGTCGAACGAGCGATCACCCTCTTCGCCCAGAAAGGCTTTGCGCTCACCACCCGCGAGCTGGCCGAGGGGCTGCAGGTCACCCAGCCCCTGCTCTACCGCTACTTTCCCAGTAAGCAATTACTCATCGAACAGGTGTACCAGCAGGTGTTCATGAACCGCTGGGACCCTGAGCTGGAGCAGCAGCTCAAGGACCGCACGCGTCCTTTAAGGGAACGGCTGATTGATTACTTTATCGGTTATACCCGCACCATCCTGAGCAATGAATGGGTGCGGATCTTTCTGTACGCCGGCCTGCAGGACCCGGAGTTGAACCAGCGCTATCTCAAACAATTGCACGAGACGGTGTTCCTGACGATCATCGAAGAGCTGCGTCATCAGAAGCAACTGAGCGCCCCGCTGGATAAACACGCGCTGAGTCTTGAGATCGAAGTGCTGTGGGGCTTCCACAGCAGCTTCTTTTACCTGGGGGTGCGCAAGTGGGTGTATCAGATGCCCGTCCCTGAGAATCTGACCGAACTGATTACCCTGCGGGTCAATGCCTTCCTCGATGGCGCCCTGCATAACGAGGCGTAGTGAAGGCCGTTTACGGGGCGTCGATTTCCGCAAAGAGATACACCAGGCAAAAGCCATCCATGGGGATGACCGGGTTGGTCCAGATCATGCGCGAATGCCGGGCCTGTTCGGCGAAGACTTCGACCAGCACGTCAGACGCGCCATCCAGGGCTTTGGGGTGCTCATGGAAATCCTCCGCCACATTCAGTACGCCTTCCAGCCGATAGACCTGGCGGATACAGCTCAAATCCCCCACCGCATCCTTGAGCTGGGCAATTGCATTCAATGCCGCCAGGCGACAGGCCGCATACCCTTGCTCCAGGTTCAGGTCGCGGCCCAGGCGCCCACGGTACAGCAGCCGGCCATCAATCCAGGGGAATTGCCCGGAGGTCATCAAGGTATTGCCAACAATGCTCCAGGGCACGTAGTTACCCAGGGCCGGGGCGGGAACAGGCAAGGTGATGCCGGCGGCCTGCAGACGCGATTCAGGGGTGGTCATGATCGGTTCCTGTTTTGATTGTGTTCAGGCCAATGGCGCCAGCCAGGAGGCGAGAGTCTGCGGGTTGTTCAGTAGCCAGCCCTCAGCCGCCTGGTCCGCACTTTTACCCTGGCGATTGAGGGCGTAATCCAACTCGGCGACAATCGCATTGCTCAGACGGATGTTATCGAGCACCTGCAATTGCGCCTCGCTGAACCGCCCCAGGCGATCAACCCGCGCCAACAGCACCGCACGGTCGACACTGCCCAGCAGCCCCTTGGGATCCTTGAGATCACGGATACGATGGCGGAAATGCAGGAACTGCGGATGCCAAAGTGGCACCACGCCCCATCTGCCCTCCTCGACCAGCGCCTCGAACGCCGCCACGCATTGTTCCTGGGTGCCGGTGCGAAACTGGTAGCCCGCCGCCGCAAGGCCGTAGTCCTCCATCATCCGCAGCGAAAACCGGGTAATCCCGGCGCCCGGGCCAATCCCCTGGATCAGCGTGTGCATACGGGCGATAACCTCGGGTTTGCGCAGGTCATCCACGGAGTCCACCTGCGACACCGGCACATAGTCGGGCACACCCCACAACGCATACGGGGTGTAATGCAGGCCCAATTCGCGGGTGGCGACCACCTCTTCCACCCGGGCTTTGTACATCCCATGGCTGGACGGGATCCATGCGGAGGCAATCATGTCGATGCTGCCAGCACGCAACTGCTCGAAATTGGCCTCGTGCAGCGCATACGAACGCTCCACCCCAAAGCCCATGCGCTGCAATACCGAAGCAACCACCGCGGCTGTCGCACGATGAAAGGACAGATCAGTCACACCGAGTCGTACCATGGTTGGGCTCCTCTCAGGGTTATTGCCACGGGCCAGCAGCGGCGCCAATAACGCTGCGCTGCCCAGGGCTTGAATCACACGTCGACGTTTGAAGTCCATCAGCGACCTTCCGCAGACGGGCCAATGGCAAGGCTCGCCATGGCCTCGCCGACAATCCGGGTTCCTGGCACATAGTCAAAGATCATTTCGATGGTGATGCCGTTGGGGTCTTCAAGAAACAGCTGGTGCTCGCCAATCTGCGGAATCACCCGTTCGCGAAAGGCGATGCCCAGGGATTGCAGGCGGTTCTGCACGGTTTCCAGCCCTTCACAACGCAGCGAGACATGGTCAAGGGCGCCCGACCCGTAGCCGCCCGGCTTCTCGCCCAGATAGGCCTGCAGATCCTTGTCACCGCCCACGATACTGGCGATGTGCAAGAGCGGACGGCCGCCGGCGTACATCCAGCAGCCAGGGAAACGAAAATCCGGGCGCGGCCCAGGTGACAGGCCAACCACTTGTTCAAAAAACTCGGCGGTCTTGCCCCATTGTTCGGTGCGAATGGTGAAATGGTCGAGCGCTAGGACTCCCATGTTCTCTCCTGACAGTGCGGATTAGAGACGGTACAGCTGCATATTTTATCATTCGATAATTTATTTCAAGGGATAATTTATCGACCGATAACTAGTGCGTAGCGTTTACTATCCACGCTGTTCCATTCACCTAGGGCTCCCCATGAGCAACCACGACCTCAGCTTCACCCCCGACCTCGACCCGGATTCGATTTCCTCCGACGTCATCGGCTTCAACGGCATCCTGGTCTCCACACAAATCCCGGTACGCGCCGATGGCAGCCTGGAATTGGGCGATGTCACTGCGCAAAGCGAATGCACCCTGCAAGCCCTCAAAGTCGCCCTCGAACGCGCCGGCAGCAGCATGGACCGGGTCATGCACTTGACCATCTACCTCACTGACATGGCCGACCGCGCCGCATTCAACGAGGTGTACAAGCGCTTCTTCGCCAAACCCTGGCCGGTACGCGCGGCGGTTGGCGTGGCGTCGTTGGCGGTCGAAGGCATGCGGGTTGAAGTCACGGCGATGGCCGCCAAGGGCTGAGCCCGGCGCGTCATTGGGCATCCAGCGGGTGCCCGCCAGGCGATTCACGGCTACAATGCGCGCCTCAACCGTGACAAGCCTGACTAAAAAAACTATGTCCTTGCCCAAGCATCATCTGGAATTGCTCAGCCCTGCCCGCGATGTCGCCATCGCGCGCGAGGCCATCCTGCACGGCGCCGACGCCGTGTACATCGGCGGCCCAAGCTTCGGTGCGCGCCACAACGCCTGCAACGACGTGAGCGAGATCGCCCAACTGGTGGAATTCGCCCATCGTTACCACGCCCGGGTGTTCACCACCATCAACACCATCCTGCACGACGACGAACTGGAGCCGGCCCGCAAGCTGATCCACCAGTTGTACGATGCCGGCGTTGATGCGCTGATCGTCCAGGACCTGGGGGTGATGGAGCTGGATATCCCGCCCATCGAGCTGCATGCCAGCACCCAGACCGACATCCGCACCTTGAACCGGGCCAAGTTCCTCGACCAGGCCGGGTTCTCCCAACTGGTGCTGGCCCGCGAGCTGAACCTCCAGGAAATCCGCGCGATTGCCGATGAAACCGATGCCGCCATCGAGTTCTTCATCCATGGCGCGTTGTGCGTAGCGTTCTCCGGGCAATGCAATATTTCCCACGCGCAAAATGGCCGCAGCGCCAACCGTGGCGACTGCTCCCAGGCCTGCCGCCTGCCCTACACCCTCAAGGATGACCAGGGCCGCGTCGTGGCCTTTGAAAAGCACCTGCTGTCGATGAAAGACAACAACCAGAGCGCCAACCTGCGCGCTTTGGTAGACGCCGGCGTGCGCTCGTTCAAGATCGAGGGCCGCTACAAAGACATGGGTTATGTGAAGAACATCACCGCCTATTACCGCCAGCGCCTGGACGAGATCCTCGAAGACCGCCCGGACCTGGCTCGCGCTTCCAGCGGGCGTACCGCGCATTTCTTCCTGCCAGACCCGGAAAAAACCTTCCACCGTGGCAGCACCGACTACTTCGTCAGTGACCGCAAGATTGATATCGGCGCCTTCGACACCCCAACCTTTACCGGCCTGCCGGTAGGCGTGGTGGAAAAAGCCGGCAAGCGCGACTTGCAGGTGATCACCCATGAGCCGCTGTCCAATGGCGATGGCCTCAACGTGCTGATCAAGCGTGAAGTCGTGGGTTTTCGCGCCAATATCGCCGAGCCTAAAGGTGAGTTCGAAGAAGACGGCGAAAAGCGCTACCGCTACCGTGTCGAGCCCAACGAAATGCCGGCGGGCCTGCACCAACTACGACCGAATCACCCGCTCAACCGCAACCTCGACCATAACTGGCAGCAAGCGTTGCTCAAGACCTCCGCCGAGCGGCGGGTTGGCGTGTCGTGGCAGGCCACCCTGCGCGAAGACCAATTGCAACTGACCGCCACCAGTGAAGAAGGCGTGAGTGTCAGCACCACCCTGCCCGGCCCGTTCGGCGTGGCCAACAAGCCGGAACAGGCGCTGGACACCTTGCGCGACCTGCTTGGCCAACTGGGCACCACCCAGTATCACGCCACCGCAATCGAGCTGGACGCCCCCCAGGCGTTTTTCATTCCCAACTCGCAACTCAAGGCCCTGCGCCGCGACTTAATCGAAGCGCTGACGGTTGCGCGTGTCGAGGCCCACCCCCGTGGTGGTCGCAAGGCCGAAACCACACCGCCGCCGGTGTACCCGGAGTCGCACCTGTCGTTCCTGGCCAACGTCTACAACCAGAAGGCCCGCGACTTCTACCATCGCCATGGCGTGAAGTTGATCGATGCGGCCTACGAGGCCCACGAAGAAACCGGTGAAGTGCCGGTGATGATCACCAAGCACTGCCTGCGTTTCTCCTTCAACCTGTGCCCCAAGCAGGCCAAGGGCGTGACCGGCGTACGCACCAAGGTCGCACCGATGCAGTTGATTCACGGCGATGAAGTACTGACCCTGAAATTCGACTGCAAACCGTGCGAAATGCATGTGGTGGGCAAGATCAAGGGGCATATCCTCGATCTGCCGCTGCCGGGCAGTGGTGTGCAACAGCAAGTCGTGGGGCATATCAGCCCGGCGGACTTGCTCAAGACCATTCCCCGCGCACCGCACTGAGTCCCCCTCTGTAGGAGCTGGCTTTGGCTGGCTCCTACAAGGGGCGCTTAGCATGAGAGGGCGAAACATCCGACTTCCAGTGCCACCACCATCCCCGCTGCAACCCCGCCGCCGCCAGCAGAATCGCCGCAACACCCAGCCATTGCGTCCAACCCAGACGATGCCCATAGGCCATCCAATCAACCAGGATCGCCGCAATCGGGTAGATGAACGACAACGCCCCAGTCAATGCCGTCGGCAGTTTTTGGATCGCGCCATACAGCAGCACATACATCAGGCCGGTGTGCACCATACCCAGTGTCAACAGCGCCGCCCAGGCATCAACCGGTGCTGAAAGGCTGTGCCATGAAACCAGTGGCACCAACAGCACCGCACCGGTACTCACTTGAATCAGCGCCAGCAGATGGGGCGGCACAGCCTTCAGGCGCTTGATAATCAGTGCAGCGATGGCATACAAAAGAGCCGCGCCCAGCGCCTGGGCCACGCCCCACAGGTATTGATCACCGCTGCCCTGCTGCTCGCCATGGGCGGTGACGATAGCCAACATGCCCATGAATGACACGCTCAGCCACGCCAGCTTCTGTACGGTGATTTTCTCGCCAAGCAACAGCGCCGCGAGAATCACCAGCATAAATGGCTGAACGTTATAGACCGCCGTGCTGATGGCAATCGACGCTTTTGAATAGGACGCAAACAGCAACAGCCAGTTACCCACGATGGCCACGCCGCTCAACATGGCCCAGCCGAGTGTCGAATAACTCAACCAGGCACTGCGCAGATACCCCAGGTGCCAGCACACCAGCAACAAGGTCAAGGCGCCAATGACGCAACGCCAGAACACCACCTCAATGACCGGCACCCCAGACACCAGCACAAACCAGCCGATCGTGCCGGAGATCAGCATGGCGCCAACCATTTCCCATGAGCCGCGACGTATGGATTTGTCCATGATTAAGCTCCTCGAATGAGGCTAAATTATGGCAATCTGCGTCGATCAGGCTCCAGCGCCTGAGAAAGGCCAATGGCGGTGTTTGCCTATTCTTATTAGGCAAAAATTCAGGTTCACCTAAGGAGCCCAGCATGATTGACGTTATCGACCAGCAACTGCTCGCTGCCTTGATGGACGACTCGCGTTGCTCGCTCAAGACCTTGGCCGGCATAACCGGCCTGTCCTCACCCAGTGTCGGCGAACGCTTGCGCCGCCTGGAGGAGCGCGGGGTGCTGAAGGGCTATACCGTGGAGGTCGACCCCAAACATTTTGGCTACTTGCTGCAAGCCATCGTGCGCATCCGCCCCCTGCCCGGCCAATTGCAGGAGGTTGAACGGCAGATCCAGGCGATCCCGGAATTCACCGAGTGTGACAAGGTGACCGGCGACGACTGCTTTATCGCGCGGCTGCACGTGCGCACCATGGATCAGTTGGACACCTTGCTTGACCGCCTCAACGGCTATGCCGAAACCAACACCGCCATCGTCAAGAAAACCCCGGTCAAGCGCCGGCTGCCGCCGTTGGCAGGTGGGTGATGCCAGGGTTGATGCACGCTCCTCTCGCTTTGGATCACATAACAAGCTGGCTAGCTGATGCGGCGCTGACGCTAGGCACCAGCACTGCCCTCGTCCGCCACCTCATCCTCCTCAATCAGCGGCACTTGCGCATCATCCATCAACGATCCGGGGTCTTCATTGCCCGGATCATTGATCGGTTCCTCTTCGGCTGGAATGTGCATGGCCTTAGCCGCCCGGGGTATCAATGTCAGCGTCGGTCTGCGGCTTGGGCTCGCGCTCTGGCTTGAAGTCCGGGCTGTACTCATTGTCCCTGGCCACCTTGTCGGTGGCGGGTTGTGGGTCCTTGGGGGCGGCGGCTGCGGTGCCGGGAGCGGGCACTTGGCGAGTCTCGTCATCGATGGCCGGATCGTTCCTGCCGCTGACGTGTGGGTCTGGGCTGTGACGGGTGCTCATGGGAACCTCTTTATCCGATGGTGTAAGGTTAAGGTGCCGCACTGGTGGATGAAGTTCAGTCCGGATGACCTGTACTGATCAATGGTCACGCCCCCGGATTGTCCACCTGGATATAGAACGCAAACGCCGCCAGCAGTATCCAGAACACCATGAACAACCACGGCGTGCGCACCGAAAACAGCAACGACTTGCGATAACCCTTGTGCGACGACTCGGTCTCGCAGAACAGCGGTGACTCATCGTATGCCATGCCCATCACCGGCTCGCTGCGCAACAACTCGCTTTGCTTGAAGTGCCAGTGGTCAATGATGTCGTAGGCTGCGCGGATGCCCGGCCAGGCATTGAGCGAGCTGAACACCCCGAGCATCGACAACAGCAGCGGAACCACCAGGGTAAACAGCTTGCCCCACTCCGGGTTGAGGTTGCCCATGCACGACACAAAGGCAATCACCAAAAACGACTGCGCCGTCAGGTAGGCATCGGTGCGGTTGGCGAGGATGGTGGTTTCGTACTGGATTTCCCGGCGATAGAAGTCCAGTCGGTCCTTGGGCGAACCGAAAATCTTGGCGTTGTGTTCGGTGTGGTCAGTCAGCGCCGATTCCGGGCTGTGCGGGGAGATGATTCTGGGCACAATCGTTGATCCTCAGAGTGCTTAATCTCCTTAGAAGAACCGCCCATCGCCGAAGTTCAGGTCAATCGCCTGCACCGTTATAGAGCACAGACTGCGCATATCACGCACTGCACTTGCGCAGGCTGCTCCAGTAACGGGCTGATACACCGTGTAATCCCCATAAACGCGGTTCCGGCACAGCCATTGCTTTACTCCTGTAATCCCCTGCCTGCCCAGGTGAACACAGGAGCAACTGTTACCCCCCGACTCAGAGCCGACTCCAAAAGAAAGTAAGGACCCGGTCCGTTGGCGCCAAAAGCCACGGGCTCATAACAATGCGTTTTCTAAAGCGGCAGTGCCTGCAGCCTTTCACCCGGCACTGACAAGGTAATTGGAATGGCTCGATCTTTCTTTGATGAGATGAATGACGCAAACGGCGTATGCCGTGCGCACTACCAGGATTTTTCCCGCTGGCTGGCCAACACCCCGCCGGAACTGCTGGCCCAGCGCCGCCGTGAGGCCGACCTGCTGTTCCACCGCGCCGGCATCACCTTCACCCTGTACGGTGACGAGCAGGACACCGAGCGCCTGATCCCCTTCGATATCATCCCGCGCAGCATCCCCGCCAGTGAATGGAGCGTGATCGAACGCGGCTGTATCCAGCGGGTCAATGCGTTGAACATGTTCCTCGCCGATATCTACCACGACCAGCGCATTATCAAGGCCGGGATCATTCCCGCCGACCAGGTGCTGGGCAATGAAGGCTATCAGAAGGCCATGGTCGGCCTGGACCTGCACCGCAATATCTACTCCCATATCTCCGGTGTCGACCTGGTGCGCGATGGCGATGGCACCTACTACGTCCTCGAAGACAACCTGCGCACCCCCAGCGGCGTGAGCTACATGCTCGAAGACCGCAAGATGATGATGCGCCTGTTCCCGGAAGTGTTTGCCAAGCAGCGCATCGCGCCGGTGGATCACTACCCCAACCTGCTGCTCAAGACCCTGAAAAGCGCCAGCCGCCTGGACAACCCCAATGTCGTGGTGCTGACCCCGGGGCGCTTTAACAGCGCGTTCTTCGAACATGCGTTCCTGGCCCGGGAAATGGGGGTGGAGCTGGTCGAAGGCGCCGACCTGTTCGTGCACGACCTCAAGGTGTTCATGCGCACCACCGACGGCCCGAAAGCCGTGGATGTGATCTACCGGCGCATCGACGATGCCTTCCTCGACCCCCAGGCCTTCAACCCCGAATCCATGCTCGGCGTGCCTGGCCTGGTGGCCGCCTACTGCGCCGGCAATGTGGTACTGGCCAATGCCATCGGCACCGGGGTGGCCGACGACAAATCCATCTACCCCTATGTGCCGGAGATGATTCGCTTCTATCTGGATGAAGAACCGGTGTTGCAAAACGTGCCGACGTTCCAGTGCCGCAAGCCTGAAGAACTGTCCCATGTACTGGCGCACCTGCCCGAGCTGGTGGTCAAGGAAACCCAGGGCTCCGGCGGCTACGGCATGCTGGTGGGCCCAGCCGCCTCGGCGGCCGAGATCGAGGACTTCCGCCAACGCATCAAGGCCCGGCCCCATGCCTATATCGCCCAGCCAACCTTGAGCCTGTCGACCTGCCCGACCTTTGTCGAAAACGGCATCGCGCCACGGCATATCGACCTGCGTCCGTTTGTGCTGTCGGGCAAGGAAACCCGCCTGGTGCCAGGCGGCCTGACCCGGGTGGCATTGCGTGAAGGCTCATTGATCGTCAACTCGTCGCAAGGCGGCGGAACCAAGGACACCTGGGTGGTGGAGGGCTGAGTATGCTGAGTAGAACCGCCGCAGATCTGTATTGGATGTCGCGCTACCTGGAACGCGCGGAAAACCTGGCGCGCATGCTGGAGGTCAGCTACTCGCTGTCGCTGATGCCCCAGGCCGGGCGCAATGATGGCCTGGACGAACTGGCGATGTCGCTGCTCAGCAGTGGCACCCTCGACAGCTACCTGGAGCGCCATCAACAACTGGACGCCGAGCGCATGTTGCACTTCTTCGCCCTCGACGAAGAAAACCCGGCCAGTATCTACAACTGCCTGCGCGCCGCCCGGGGCAATGCCCATGCGGTACGTGGGCGGATCACCGCCGACATGTGGGAAAACCTCAACGCCACCTGGCTGGAAATGCGCAGCATCGCCGCCGGCGGCCTGGCGCGCCATGGCATCAGCCACTTCTGTGACTGGGTCAAGCAACGCTCGCACCTGTTCCGAGGGGCCACGTCCGGCACCATCATGCGCAACGATGCCTATCGGTTTATCCGCCTGGGCACCTTTGTCGAGCGCGCCGACAACACCCTACGCCTGCTGGATGCACGCTACGAGATGTTTGGCGAAGAGTCCGAAGAAGTCAGCGACCTGTCCGCCCGCGGCTACTACCAGTGGAGCGCCCTGCTGCGTGCCTTGTCGTCGTTCGAGGCCTACACCGAGCTGTACCCCAATGCGCTGAATGCGCGTTCGGTGTCGGAACTGCTGCTGTTGCGCAGCGACGTACCGCGCTCGTTGCATGCATGTATCGAGGAGTTGAGCCATATCCTCGCCGACCTGCCGGGCAGTTACGGCCGTACGGCCCAGCGCTTGGCGGCCGAGTTTGAGGCGCGGCTGCGTTACACCGGTATTGATGAGATTCTCGAAGAAGGCTTGCACAGCCGGCTGACCGAATTTATCGACACCGTGCGCGAACTGGCGCGGGCGATCCACAGTTCCTACCTGGAGGTGGTTTGACCCCCCATATCCCGCTGTAGAGGTGGGTCCGTTATAGCCATAGGTATCTATTTTTTAGTGTTTCTTGGGTTTGTGTACATATCCGTTGCTGCGGTTATGGCGGCTATTGGTTCCGCTCTTACAGCGGGTCACTTTTGGAAAAGAGCCCCAAAAGTAACCAAAAGGGCTCTTGCCCCACCACTCGGTGCCTCGCCTAGGCTCGGCATGCCCGCAGTCAGGCATTGCTCCGTGGGCCCGCCGCGATCGGCCATCCATGGCCGTGTCGCGGCTACCCCGGCATCCATGCCGGGGTGCCCACTGCGCAATACCTGCCTGCGGCCATCGTGGTTTAACGGGGCGCCTGAGATCAAGATCAAAAGCCAGATCAAAAGCAGAGCAACAGCAAAGCCGGGGTGCGAAGCTGCATTCCCCTGTGGGAGCTGGCTTGCCTGCGATGGCGGTGTATCAGTCGATAAATGTATTGGCCGGTACACCGCCATCGCAGCGATGCGGCGACCCGACAAGCCCGCTCCCACAGGTGTGGTGTTTGCTCCAGACATATAACTGTCAGTTTGGATCATTGATCCCACCTCGCGGCTGCTCTTATGGTTGTTCGACACTCATAAGAACAGGTACAGACCATGTCCGACGCTCTGCAATTAGCCACCCCGGCCGCCCATACCCTAAAACGCTGGCACACCATGCTGGCCACTGCCGATCTCAAAGCCCTGCCCGAACTGCTGGCGCCGGAGGCGGTGTTTCGCTCGCCCATGGCGCATACGCCCTACCCCGGCGCGCCCGTGGTGTCGATGATCCTCAACACCGTGTTTACCGTGTTTGAAGACTTCCAGTACCACCGCGAACTGGCCAGCGCCGACGGGCACAGTGTGGTGCTGGAGTTCAGCGCGCGGGTGGGCGACAAGCAGCTCAAGGGTATCGACCTGATCCGCTTCAACGAACAGGGGCAGATCATCGAGTTTGAGGTGATGGTCCGCCCCCTGAGCGGGCTACAGGCTCTCGGTGAAGAAATGGGCCGGCGCCTGGCGCCGTTCCTGGCCAAGGCCAAGGGTTGATACTCAACGCCCGAGGAACTCCAGCAACCGGGCGTTGACCTGCGCCCCTTGCTCCACCTGGATCCAGTGCCCGCAGTTGGCCAGTACCTGCTGTTCCAACTGCGGTACCACCTCGGGCATGCGCTTGAGCGTATGTGCCTCGAATACCCCCACCGGATCGCGGTCGCCGATCAGGAACAGCGTCGGTTGTAACACTTGCCGCCCGGCCAGGAACTCGGTGCGCTGCCAGTTGCGCTCGAAGTTGCGGTACCAGTTCAACGGCCCGCGAAAACCCTGGGCGAAGGTTTGCACATAGATCTCCAGGTCGTGCTGGCTGCACCAGGCCGGCAAGGCGCCCGGCAGCGCGACACCCTCGAGCAAGGTCGCCGTGGCCGGCTTTTGCTGCAGGAATACATCCTGGTCCTGCATAAACAGGCGCAAGGTGCGTTCGATGTCCGCTTCCAGCTCCTGTTCGGCCACGCCGGGCTCCTGGAAGTACAGGATGTAGTTGAACCGCTCGGCGTACAGCTCGCGCATGATCTCGATCACCGGCCTGCGGGAGCGACCGGCAAAGGGCACCGACATTGTGACCAGGGCGCGGATGCGCTGCGGTTCCAGCAAGGCCAGGTGCCAGGCCACCACGGCGCCCCAGTCATGGCCGACCATCGCCACCCGACGATGCCCGAACAGGTCCATGGCGCCCTGGATATCTGCGCACAGGGTCAACAGGTCGTAGTCAGCAATGTCTGCAGGGGCACTGCTTGGCCCGTAGCCGCGCATTTGTGGGACGAACACCCGATAGCCGGCTGCCGCCAGCGCCGGTATCTGCAGTCGCCAGGAGTGCCAACACTCGGGAAAGCCATGGAGCAACCACACCGGCGGGCCGGTCTCGGGGCCGGCGATATGCAGGCTCAATTGAATACCGTTGACCTGGATCGTCTGTTGCTCGATAGCACTCATCACGCGGCTCCATCAGAGGGACTGCTGCAGACTGCCCCAGCAGCACGGCCTGCGCCAGCATCATTGATCGGGCAAATACCTCAGGTCACCGACCACCAGCGCGGCAGCAGTGGCCGCACCTTGGGCTCGGCAAAACGGTCATCAATCAGCATCACTACCCCCTGGTCCTGCTGGGTGCGAATAACCCGGCCGGCCGCCTGCACCACCTTCTGGATCCCGGGATACAGGTAGGTGTAGTCATACCCCGAACCGAAGATCGCGCCCATGCGCAGCTTCATCTGCTCGTTGACCGGATTAAGCTGCGCCAGGCCCAGGGTGGCGATAAAGGCCCCGATCAGACGCGCCCCCGGCAGGTCGATACCCTCGCCGAACGCCCCGCCCAGCACGGCAAACCCCACGCCCTGGCTATGCTGGGTGAACTGCTCAAGGAAGGCCTGGCGCTCGGCCTCGGCCATGCCCCGTGATTGATGCCAGGTCGGGATCGCCGGATGCCGCTCGGCCAGTAATTGCGCCACTTGCTGCTGGTAATCGAAACTGCTGAAAAACGCCAGGTAGTTGCCCGGGGTACGCGCAAATTGCTCGGCGATCAACGCCACGATGGGCTCCAGAGACGCCTGGCGATGCACAAACCGCGTGGAGATGCGATCGATGATGCGCACCTGCAACTGCGCGGCCTCGAACGGTGATTCGACGTCAATCCACGCGGTATCCGCCGGCAACCCCAGCAGGTCGGCGTAGTAATGCCGGGGGCTCAGGGTCGCGGAAAACAGCACGCTGCTGCGGGCTGCGGTCAAACGTGGACGGATAAATTCGGCCGGCACCACGTTGCGCAGGCTCAAGCGCGAGAAGCGGCGCTTGGCCAGCGGGTCGCGCTGGCTGATATCAAAAATAAACTGCTCGTTGAACAGCTCCGCCACCTTGGCGAACTGCAAGGCCTCGAAGTAAAAGCTTTGCAGTTCGCCCGTGAGCGCCTGCGGGTGGTCGTTGAAATACTCGCCCATGGCGCTGGTGCACAGGGCCAGGGCCTGCAACAGCTTGTCCGGTTTGCTGGCATAGGCCTGGTACACCGTGACCTGTTCCTTGTGCAGCGCATTCCATTCACGGTTGAGCCGCTGCAATGGCTTGTGCAAAGGCTCTGGGGCGCTATCGCGCACGCTCTTCAGGGCAAATTGATCAAGGTCGGCGCTGTACATCGCCCGGCCCCGCTCCACCAGGTTATGGGCCTCGTCCACCAGCACCGCGACCCGCCATTGGTTGAGTTGGGCGAGGCCAAACAGCATCGCGCCAAAATCGAAGTAATAGTTGTAGTCGGCGACCACCATGTCGCACCAACGCGCCATCTCCTGGCTCAGGTAATACGGGCACACCTCATGGGCCAGTGCCACCTCGCGCAGCGTGGGTTGATCCAGCAGGCGCACCTTGGCTGCGGCCTCGCGCGCGGCGGGCAGGCGATCATAAAAGCCTTTGGCCAGTGGGCAGGAATCACCGTGACAGGCTTTGTCCAGGTGTTCGCAGGCCTTGTCCCGCGCCACCAGCTCCAGCACCCGCAATGGCAGGTCGGCGCTGGCGTGCAGCACTCGCACCGCGTCCAGCGCCAGTTTGCGGCCGGGGGTCTTGGCCGTGAGAAAGAACAGCTTGTCCAACTGTTGTGGTGCCAGGGCCTTGAGCATCGGAAACACCGTGCCAATGGTTTTGCCGATCCCCGTGGGTGCCTGCGCCATCAGGCAGCGCCCGGTACTGACGGCCTTGTACACCGACTCGGCGAGGGTGCGCTGGCCCAGGCGAAAGTCCGCGTGGGGAAAGGCCAGGGCCCTGGTTGCGGTGTCACGGGCCTGGCGCTGCTGCGCCTGCTGGTCGGCCCAACCGAGAAACAGCGCGCACTGCTGATTGAAGAACTTCTCCAGTTCATCCGCAGGGCACAGCTGGTTGATCACGGTTTCGCGCTCGCTGACGATATCGAAATACACCAGCGCCAGCCCGATCTCAGGCAACCCCAGCTTGCTGCACATCAGCCAGCCATAGACCTTGGCCTGGGCCCAGTGCAGTTGCCGGTGGTTGGCCGGCTGGGCATCCAGGTCGCCACGGTAGGTCTTGACCTCTTCCAGCACGTTGCGATCCGGATCATAACCATCGGCGCGGCCGCGCACGCTCAGCTGTTGGTAGCCCCCTTCCAGGGCCACCTCACTCTGGTAATGCGCGCTTCGGCGGGACGCCACCGTGCGGTGGCCGAGCATGCCTTCCTGGGCACTGGGCGAAGGGGTAAACCGCAGGTCGAGGTCACCGACCTTGGCCGTGAACTCGCACAATGCCCGCACGGCGACCGTATAACTCAAGCGCCCTGCTCCGCCCAGCGGACATAACAGACGGTGACCGGCATCTCGTGCTCGCCACAGAACTCCAGCCAGCGCAATTGGTTGTCCTGCAGGCGGTCGCCCGGGCCTTTGACTTCGATCATGCGATAGGTTTTTTGCGCCGGCCAGAACTGGATCAGGTCCGGCATCCCGGCGCGGTTGGCGCGGATATCCAGCAACAGGCGGTCGAACCAGTGCCGCAGGTGCTCGGCGGGCAGGCAATCGAGGGCCTGCTCGAGCAACTCTTCGCTCAATACATTCCAGAACACAAAGGGTGACTGGATCCCCCATTTTTCGGCGTAGCGCTGGCGGATCGTGGTCTTGTAGCGCTGGTCGTGCAGTTGATCCAGGCAGGCGGCAAACAGTTCGGCGCGGCGCTGCTGGAAGTCCTCACTGTGCAAGTCCACCGGCCCGCGCTGGAACGGGTGAAAAAACGAGCCGGGCAACGGCGCGAAGATCGCTGGCCAGCACAACAGGCCGAACAGCGAGTTGATCAGGGTGTTTTCGACGTAGTGCACCGGCCCCGCGTCATCTCCCAGGTGCGCCTGCACGCAGAACTCCACGGCGGCCAGCGGTTGCGGGAATGGCAGTTCCAGGTCCAGGCGCTGGATCACCGGGGGGTTGGCCTTGGGCAGCGCCGGTTCGCCCAGCTTGCGCCGCAACCGCGGCAGCACCCGCAACAGGTGCTGCTGCTCGGCCGCACTGTGGGGCGCTGCCTGGGCCTCCAGGGCCAGGTCCATGGCCTGGGCGAACGCCTCTTGACGCTCCAGCACCCGGATCAGCCGTGCACGCGCGCCGGGGTAGGCACAATCGCGGTAGATCGCCTCGGCCAGGGCCAGTTCGGCGACCCGTTCGCAATGCTGGCCGACCTGGAACAGCAGCTTGGCCCGGCGCTTTTCCAGCCAGGGGTTATCAGTGGTCAGCGTGGCGATCTGCGCCAGCACCTCCGCCAACGGTTCACCGGCCTCGAAGGCCTGCTGGCATTGGTGCAGGAACAGCAGGCCAGACACATCGTCGCGATGGCGCAGGCCACGGGACTCGGCACAGAACTCAACCTTTTCGTAGGTGTAGATCCCCAGGTCCGCCAGTACAAACTCCGACCAGTCCTGGTACAGGTTGCCGAAAAACATCAGCCGCAGGCGGTCACACAGGTCCATCACCGTAAGGCTGTACAGCCGGTCGTCCAACTGCGGACACCACTGCGCAAACGTCCGCGGCTCGGTAAATTGGCTGGATAAACCGGGCAGCCAATCGGACTTCTTGCCCCTGGGCTGCTCGATCCACGGCTTGAACGCTTGCAGCACCTCGCCTTTTTGCAGTTGCCCCCACACCTCATCAAGCGCCAGCAGGCCCTGCTCATTCACCCAACCGTGAGCCAACAGTGGCTGCACGGCCACGTCGATCGGGCCGATCTCGAGGTAATTGAGCTTGCTCGCCCGAAAATGCAGGCCCTTGCGCATCACCATGCGCACCAGTAACGCCTGGGCCGGTTGCGGCAGCTGGGCGAACTGCGTAATGAAGCGCTGCTCTTCATCGTCCAGCACATCGGCATAGCGCTGCTCCAGCCAGTCGAGCACTTGCTGGAAGTTATGCAGGTAGTAAAACGGGTCTTCGAGGGGATTGGACATGACGGGCACTTGGGCAAACACTGGTTATGCATACAGATTGCCGCTGCCAGGCCTGCGTTGCAATCGCTAATAGATCAGTGGCGCACGCAACTTTTTGCATAAAAGTGATCAGATGGGGGTGGATCCGCGTAACATTTGTTGCCCGCAGCCGTTGAGCACGGGGTTTTCGAAGGATGAGAGTAAGGGTTATGAACATGAAGAACTGGGGCCTGCCGCTGGCTGCACTGACGTTTCTGGCATTGGCCGGTTGCTCGACGCCGACCGTCGTGACCTTGCAAAACGGTACGCAGTACCTGACCACAGACACGCCGAATGCCAAGACTCCCGATGGTTTCTACGAATTTACCGATATCGCCGGCAAGCGCGTACGGGTCAAGGCGGCGGATGTCGCGACCGTGCGCAAGGAAGACTGAACGAATCACCGTAGGAGCCGGCATGCCGGCGCCTACGGTTTGTTTCAGGTAATCACAAACGCCTCCGCCGACAGGCTGCCCAGCCCTACCCCCACCAGCGTCACCGAGTTATCGCCGAAGGTCAGCAACGTATCGCTGCCCACTGCCTTGGCATGGTCGAGGTAGTTGTACTGCCCGTCCACCCCCGCCACGCCCATAAATACCAATTTGTCCGTCGACTGGTAGCCCAGGATCCGGTCCTGGCCGAAGTCACCGTCGAACAGGAAGGTATTGCGCCCGCCACCCGCTTCCAGCAGGTCATTGCCGGCCCCGCCCACCAGAACATCGTTGCCTTTACCGCCGATCAGGTGGTCATTGCCGTCCAGGCCAAACAACCACTGCCCGCTATCGCCGGCCTTGAGCAGATTGGCGCCGGCATCGCCCTTGAGCGACGCCGCATAGGCGGTCAGGTCCTTGCCCGCCAGCAACCCCTTGTCGGTCACGCTGTGGGTCACCTCTTTGCTGAACAGCAACAGATAGCTTTCCTTGCTCACTATCGCGCCCATATCGCGGGTCATGCTGATACCGCCTTGGCCGTCGCGGATGTACAGGGTGCCTGCGCCATCGTTGGCCACTTCGACGTTTTTCAGCGACTGCTGCAAGTCCAGGGTGTTGAACCCCTTGCCGCCCAGCAGGATGTTGTAGCCGCCGCCATCACGGAAGGTATCGTTGCCGGCGCGACCTTCCAGGTAGTCGTTGCCCCGGCCACCCTGGATCAGGTCATTGCCGTCGCTGCCGATAATGAACGTACTGCCCTGGTGGGCTTCGGCGTTGCGGTTGAGGTCCTGCACCCAGGTGTTGGCGCGCGCCGGGTCCGACAGATTGGCGACGATGATCGTCGAATCACGGCTGGTCAGGTCATAGAACTTGGATTCGAGGATGCGGCTCATGCCATCGCCATAACCCGTGGGTAAATGGGAAATCCACGTCGGCAGGTTGAGAATGGAAAACGGCAGGATGTTCCAGAGCGTCGAGGCGTAGTGGTCGTTGAAGCTGACGATGTTATCGGCGCTGGAGGCATGCGGTTGGTCATGCACCCCGAGGGACGACAGGTTGAACGACGAACCGTCGAGGGCACGATAGACCGGGTCGTTTTCATAACCGATGTTCAACACCTTGTCGCCGCTGCTCTGGGTCGGCGAGGCATAGGCCACGTAGTTGGCGTCCTTATAGAAACCCGCCCAGGTGGTGTTGCTCAAGTCGGCCATGCTGTTGACCGCCAGGCCACCGAGGCTATGGCCGCTGACCAGTACATCCTGGCCACTGAGCCCCTGCGCGCCGGCATACGCGGCGACTTTGCCGAGCAAGTCGCCAAACGCCTGGCCCGCGTAGTTTTTCGCATAGTCCGCAGGGCCGAAGGCTGCCAGCAAGTCGCTGATCACATCGCCGATGGAATCGACAATCAGGTTCTCCCTGGGCCCCGAGGTGCCACGGAAGGCGATGCCGATTTCCAGCAGTTTGCCGGCGTCATCGTATTTGCCCAGGACTTCCACCTGGGCACTGGTATAGCCGGTTTTCTCACCAAAGAAGGTGCCCCGGGCATCGACCTTGCCGCCGTAGTCGAGGGTGCTGGCGCTGATGGGGGTCCAACCGGCCTTTTGCACCGCGTCGAGGGCGGCCTTTTCCGAGTCGGGGTTCCATGGGATACCGGGGATCACTCCCTGGGAGTCGGTGCTGCCCAGCAACGCCTGCACCAGGGTCACCGGCAAGCCAAGCCCCAGGCCATGCTGCTGGTAGCCCACGGCAAAGCCGTTATCCAGGTTGTGGTAGGAGTACAACGTGATCGCCATGGCATCGGCGAACAGTGCTTTGGAGTCCTCGGTAGTAAGATTTTTGTAGTCGTAGACACCCATGGTATTGCCTCTCTTTTGTTGGAATTGTCGAGAAAGCCAAAACGGTTGGAATGCTGTAACTGTGGGAGCAAACCTGCTCCCACAGTTTGGAGCTGCGGTGTTTAGAAGGCCCAGTCCAGGCTCAAGCCCACACCGTGGATTTTCTCCTTGCTGGCCAGCAGGCCGTTGTAGTCAAAGTTCAGCCGCGCATCCTTGGTCAGCGCCAGGCTGGCCCGCGCACCGACCAACGCCGCATCGCGCACCATCGGCGAGCTTTCCACGGCAAACGCAGTGCTACCCGAAGCAAACGCCAGGTGGCGCTCGGAATCAGTGGCGCTGAGGTTGTGCTGCCAGCCCAGGGTGCCGGAAACGTCGAGGGCCTGATGGTCGGTGACGTTGAAGGTCTTCAAGGCCCGTACGCCCAGGGTGCTGAGCACCAGGTCGCGGGTGTCATCGCCGCCCTTGAGCGCCGCTGCATCGCCTTTCTCGCTGAAGCCATCGCTGTCCAGATGCACATAGGCCAGGTTGGCGAATGGCTCCAGCGCCAGCGGTTGCAGGTTCAGGCGGTAAGCCGCTTCGGTAAAGACCTGGGTGCTGCGGGCATCGACCTTGGCTTTCTGCTTGCCGGCGACTTCGCCGTATTGCAGCTCACGCGTCACATCAGCACGGTGCCAGCTATAGGTTGCCCCGCCGCTCAGGCGCCAGGCGCCGATGTCGTGACCGGCATAGGCGCCAAAGTGGTAACTGTCCACCGATGCCCGCGAATGGGTGCCATCGCCCATGTTCAGCGAAGTGTCGCTGTAGCCGGCGACCAGGCCCAGGCGCGTGTCGTCATCCAGCGCACCGTCCACACCCGCCAGCAGGCCGCCGATGGAGGTGGTGTAGCCCGCCGTATCGCTGGCGCTGTCGGTTTTACCCCAGGCGCCGAGGGCCTTGATCCAGACGTTGCCACGCGAGTCGAGGGTTTGCGCTGAAGTGCCCATTTCCCCCTGCTGCAGGCGCTCGCCTACGGCTTCACGCAGGTAGCGGTTGTCGTTGACCAGCGCGGTTTCCAGGGCGGGGTAGATTTCCCCCGACAACTGTTGGAACGCCCCTTGCGCCGAGGCCGCACTCGGCGCCAGCAACAGGCTTTCATACACCCCGTTACCTGCACCCAGTTGCTCGGCAGCCGCCGCCACCGCACGTTGGTTATCGGTCGCCGCGACGCTGGCAAAGCTGTTGGCCGTGCGCGCGACATCCAGTTGCACGCCGTTGGCGCCATAGTTCAGGTTGCCGCCGACAAACAGGTAATTGGGCAGTACCGAGGCAAAACTACCGGTAATCCCCCCGGCCGCCTGCAGAATGTTGTACTGGCGGCCAATCAGGCTTTGCGCTTCGGGCTGGCTAAGCAAGGTCGGGCTGTTCTCCAGGGCCAGGGTCACAGTGCCGCCGTTGAGGGTCGCCTTGCCACCGGCGACGATGCGGTCGCTGCTGGTCGTGGACAGCTCTACCGCATAGGTGGAGCCCGCATCGAAATTGACATCCCCAGCCACATTCAAGGTGCCGATGGAGTTGCCCGGCGCGACCGTACCGCCGCTTTTCGCGTTTAGCGCGCCGATGCTACCGGCCCCGCCCAAGACCCCGCTGTTGCTGACAGTGACCTGCGATGTAAGCGAGCCATTGACCGCCAGCAAGCCTTGATTGACCAGGGTCGGCCCGCTGTAGGTGTTGCTGCCGGTCAGCACCAGAGTGCCGATGCCCTGTTTGGTCAGGCCACCGTGACCGGAAATGTTGTTGCTCCACACGTCCCGCCCGCAGTGCACATCGGTGCACAGGCGCTCGGTGGGCTTGCCGGCATCGACCACCGCCCCAACCCCGGGCAAGTCCGCGACAAACTGGCCGCTGCCATAGCCACCGTCGATGCGAAACTCGGCCGGAATATCCTCGGCGGTGATAAACATCCCCGGGCCGTTGACCGCCTTGCCCAGGTTGATCATGCCCCAGCCGTACAGGGAGTCGATGCCCGGTGCGCCAAGGTCGGTGGCGGTGGTCTTGAGCAGCGTGGAAATCTGCTCGCCGCTCATATACGGGAAACGCTCCATCAACACCGCGGCCGCGCCCGCCACATGGGGTGCGGCCATGGAGGTACCGCTTTTATTGTTCCAGCCCAGGTTCATGTTATCGACGGTGGTGCCGACCATCACCGAGCTGTAGATCGCCGTGCCCGGTGCCGATACGCAGATGCTCGCGGCATACCCGCAGCGCGAGGAGAAGGTGCTGATCACATAGGGGTTGGGGCTGTTGACGTCCGGGTTGCGCTGCAACGCCGCCACCGACAGCCAATTGGGTGCGATCTCGGGGACAAAATACGCCAGGCCGGAAATCGCATCGGGGTTGTTCAGGTTGTAGTCGTTGCCGGCGGCAAAGATTGTCAGCACGCCGCTACGCGCCGCATTGATCGCGCCCGAATAAGCGCCCCCTGCAGCGGTGCCCAGCAAGGGTTTGATCTGGTCGAACTGCGCCTGCGCCTCGCTGAGACCGAAATGGGGGAACGCCGGGTCCTTGCCGCCCTGGGCAAACTGATCGCCAATGCCGATGCCCCAGCTGTTGTTGATGATGCGCGCACCATTGGCCACCAGGCTGTCCCAGCCGGCCTGGTACACCGCGCCGTCGTTGCCCAGGATGATCCCGTCTTCGGGGCCGGGGTCGCCGTTCTCGGCGCTGAGGATCTGTGCGTTGTAGGCCACGCCGTGCATCGGCCCACCGTTACGGTCGCCGGCGGCAATGCCACCGACATGGGTGCCGTGGTCGCCCAGCTTGCCATTGGAACCCTGGGACGGTGTGCCGTCATAGCGGAACGGGTCACCGGCCTTTACCGGGATGTACGGGTCGGTGTACTGGCGGATCCCTTCAGTGACCAGGGTCTGCACCTTGCCCGGGCTGGAGAACTCAGGGTGCAAGGCGTACACCGGCTGGTCGAAAATCCCCAGCTTCACGCCCTTGCCGCTGTAACCGGCGGCATACGCCACATCGGCATTCACCGCCCCCAGGCCCCAGTCGGCCTTGAATTCATTGCTGCGCCAACTGGCGACATCCCCCAGCTTGCCGGTTTCGACGTAGGGTGCGGCCTGGGCGGTACCCAGGCTGGCCAGGCAACACAGCAACGCGCCGTATGGCACGCGACTCAGGGCCTTGAGCGGGTAGCCCGGGCCTGTTGGGATGGCGGAGTGAAACCCTCGTTGTTTTACGTTCACGGTGACCTTCCTTAGTTTCATTGCGTTTGTTGTTCTTTTTGTTGGCGCCGCTTCAGAACTGCCAGTCGAGGCTCAGGCCCACGCCCTGGTTGTTCTCCTTCGCACCCAATTGGCCGCTGTAATCGAGGTTGACCCGCGTGGTCTCGCTCAATGCCAGGCTGGCCTTCAAGCCCACCAGCGTGGCGTTGCGCTGCAACGGCGTGCTTTGCACGGCAAACGATGGGCCGCCGGCAACAAAGGCCAGGTGCTCCTCGGATTCAACCGGTGTCAGGCTGTGCTGCCAGCCGAGCGAGCCGGAGAGTTCCAGTTGCTGGCGGTCATTCAGCGGCACTGTTTTAAGGGCGCGCAGGCCCAGGGTGCTCAGGGTCGCGTCGCGGCGATCACTGCCGCGCTGCAGGGCGGCGGCATCGCCTTTTTCATGGAAGCTTTCGCTGTCCAGGTGCACATAGGCCAGGTTGGCAAACGGTTCCAGGGCCAGCGCTTGCAGGTTCAAGCGGTAGGCCGCCTCGGTGAACACCTGCAGGCTGCGTGCATCCAGCTTGGCCTTTTGCTTGGCGCTGACGTCGCCGTATTGCAGGTCGCGCTGCACATCGCCGCGATGCCAGCTGTAGGCGCCGCCCACACTCACGCGCCAGTTGCCCAGCTCACGCCCGGCATAGGTGCCCAGGTGGTAGCTGTCGACATCGGCCGACGAGTGCGTGCCATCGCCCATGTTCAGCGAGCTGTCGCTGTAGCCCGCCATCACGCCGACGCGGGTCTGTTCGTCCCACTGGCCATCGACCCCCAGCAACATTCCGCCGATAGAGCGGGTGTACCCCGCGTATTCGCTGCTGCTGTCGGCCTTGCCCCAGGCACCAAGTGCCTTGATCCAGAGGTTGCTTTCGCCGGTCGCCGGCACATGGCGCAGGCGCTCACCGACGGCCTCGCGCACATGGCGGCTGTCGTTGATCAGCATCGCGCCCACCGCCGGGTAGATTTCGCCAGACAACTGCTGGAAGGCCTGGCGCGCGACCACTGCGGAGTCGGCACTCAGCACGCTTTCATACACCGGGTTGCCGGCCCCCAACTGCTCGGCAGCGGAAGCCACGGCAAGCTGGTTGCGGGTCGCCGCGACGCTGGCAAAGCTTGCGTCATTGCGCGCGATAGCCAGTTGCACGCCGTTAGTGCCGTAATCGAGGTTGCCGCCCAGAAACAGATAGTTGGGCAATACCGCAGCAAAACTGCCGGTCACTCCGCCCGCCGCCTGCAAGATGTTGTACTGGCGGCCGATCAGGCTTTGCGCCTGGGGCTGGCTGAGCAGGGTCGGGCTGTTTTCCAGGGCCAGGGTCACGGTGCCGCCGTTGAGGGTGGCCTTGCCGCCCGCGACGATACGATCGCTGCTGGCGTCCGACAGCTCCACCGCATAGGTGGAACCGGCCTCGAAGCGCACATCCCCGGTCACGTTCAAGGTGCCGATGGAATTGCCCGGCGCAATCACACTGCCGCTGTTGGCCTGCAATGCGCCGATGCGCCCGGAACCGCCCAAGGTCCCGCCAGGGTTGACCGTGACCGCCGAGGTCAACGAACCATCGACCTTCAATACACCGCCATTGACCGTGGTCGGGCCACGATAGGTGCTGTCGCCACTGAGCAGCAGGCTACCGGCGCCGGACTTGATCAGGCTGCCTTGGTAAATGCGCTGGACCGCCGCCGCATCTCGGGCCATGCCCACCGCGTAGTCGGTCTGCTCCTGCTGGCTGGCGCCGGCGCCAGGACCATTTTCCCAGCCCTTGTCCTGCACGGTCTGTTGCCATGCCAGGTGTTCGGCGCTGTCTTCCGCCTGGCGCTGCAGCAGCGCCTTGTCGGAAATGCCATTGCTCCACACATCGCCCTGCCCGGCCGCCAGATTGACGTCCATGGCGCCCAGTAACTGCCCCGGTCCATGCATCGCCCGGCCAAGGTCCGGCACGCCCCAGCCGACCGTGGCGTTCGGCGCGTCGGTCACCGAACCGTCCAGTTGCGTGGCCGTCGTCAGCAACACCTGCAAGGCCTGCTCGTTGTTCAAGTACGGGTAGCGCTCCATCACCAGCGCCAAGGCGCCCGTGGCATGGGGCGCCGACATCGAGGTGCCGGACTTGACCGCATAACCGCCGCCAGGGATGGTGCTGTCGATCTTCGCGCCGGGGGTGGAGATGCACCAGTACTTGGCGATGCCGCACTGGTTGTACTTCTGGTTATTGGCCTGGTCCAGGCCCGACACCGCCAGCCAGTGGCCTTCCAGCGCCGGCTCAAAGTACGGCAAGGCCGAGCGCACGCTGGCGTTGGCATAACCGCTGTTGCCGGCGCTGAACACGTTGATCACCCCGGCGCGCGCCACATCGGCGGCGGCGTCCAGCCAGGTGCCCTGGTTGAAGTGTTGCGCGTAGGCGGCGTGTAGATCACCCAGGGTCTGGTAGCTGACATCCTTGGGCTGGCTGCCCCAGCTGTTATTGATCACGCGTACCCCGGAATCGACCATGGCGCTGTACACCGCCTTGAAGTACTTGGGGTCGGGCGTCGGGCCAAACAGGAAGCTGTCGTTGGCGTTGGTATTGCCCACATAGATCTGCGCGTTGTAGGCCACGCCATGCATACCGTTGCCGTCCCGCGCAGCCGCCATGGTGCCGGTGACGTGGGTGCCATGGGAGTCGTTGTTGGGATTCAGCGCGCCGGTGGTGGAAAACGGGCTGCCATCCACGTAAGTGCCGCTGGCGGTCACCGGGTGAAAACGCTGCGGGGAGGCTTCCGGGTGGCTGGCATCAAAACCCGAGTCCAGCGCGCCGATCTTCACCCCGGCACCGCTGATCCCGGCGGCATAGGCTTGATCAGCCTGCATGCGGCCCAGGCCCCAGTCCCTTTGATATTCCGCCGAGCGCCAACTGGCGGGGTCGCCCAGCTTGCCGGCCTCTACATAGGGCGCGGCCTGGGCAGTGCCAAGGCTGGCCAGCCCACACAGCATGACGCAGTGATAGCCTCGTTGTTTCGCGTTCACGGTGACCGTCCTCACTTTTATTGTGTTTTTTATTCAGCGCGGGCCTGGGCCAAAGGCTTCGTCGACCTTGGCCAGGTCGGTGTCACGCAAGTTGCCCGCGTAGTAATGCAATTTGGTCCAGGCCATCAGGTAGTCGTAACGGGCCTGGGCCAGGTCGCGACGGGTGCTGTACAGCTGCTGCTCGGCGTTGAGGGCATCGAGGTTGACGCGCTCGCCGCCAAGGATGCTTTGCTTGGTCGACACCACCAGCGCTTCAGCCGAGGCCAGGGCCTTTTGATAGGCGCGCAGCTTGCTGACCCCCGACAGGCAGGCACTGAACTGGCGCCGCAGCTCGATCAGGGTCTCGCGGGTCTTGCCCTCCAGCTCGTACTCGGCCTGCTCCATGGAGCGACTGGCCTGGCGGGTGGACGCCGAGACGCCGCCCCCAGCATACAACGGCACGCTGACTTCAATGCCGATGGTGTTGGTGTCGTAGCGCTGGTTGTAGGTGTTGCCGCTGTCGGACTCCTGCTGGCGCGAACTGGCATACGCGGTGATGCGTGGCAGATGCCCGGCGCGGTTGCGTTCCACCTCATAGCGCGCCACTTCCACGGCCTGGCGCTGGGAGGCCAGGGTCGGGTTGTTGGTCAATGCCAGTTCGTGCCAGCTGTCGTAGTTGGCCGGGGCCAGGGTCAAGGCGGCGAAGTCCTGGTTCAGTGGCGCGAGGTCGGCAATGTCGACGCTCTGTACGCCAAGCAAAGCCCCCAGTTCGCGCAGTGACGCGTCCTGCTCGTCGAGCGCCTGGATCTCTTCGGCCGTCGCCAGTTCATAACGGGACTCGGCCTCCAGAATGTCGGTACGCGTACCCTCGCCTTGCTGGAACAGGTGCTGGTTCTGCTGGAACTGTTGCTCGTAGGCCTTCTTCTTGGCCCGGGCGATGTCGATCTGGTCCTGGGCGAACAGGGCCTGGGTGTAATAGGTCAGCACCCGCACCAACAGCGCCTGGCTCTTGTCGCGAAAGCTCTCATCGGCAAACAGCGCCTGGGCCACGCCCTTGCGGTAGTTGGCATAGGCTTCGTAGTCGAACAGCGGCTGTTGCAGGGTGAAGGTCGAACCGAAACTGTTGTAGTTGCGGTCGTCGTGATAGTGGCCGCCACGGCCATCGGGCAGGTTGGCCTGGGAGTTGTTGCGGCCCTTGTTGTAGTTGTACGACAGCCGGGGCAACAGGCCGGCGCGGCCGATAGTGCGGTTTTCCAGGCCGGCGTCACGCTCCTTGATTGCGCCGAGGAAGGCTGGATCGTTACGCAGGGCCTGTTCATACACATCGAACGGGCCCATGGCTGCCTGGGCGCCGGTGCAGGCGAGAAACAAGGCGATGAACACAGGCTTCATGCTCATTCCTCGGTCAACGCAGAGCCGGCACGGTCGAGCAGCGGCTTGAACAGGTAGTTGAGCAGCGAGCGCTCGCCGGTGCGCACGAACATCTCGGCGGGCATGCCCGGCTTGATCACCAGGCCCTGGAGTTTTTCCAGGGCAACATCGCTGACCGTGGTGCGCAGCACGTAATACGGCACACCGGTTTTTTCGTCGAGCAACTGGTCGGCGGAGATCAGGCTCACCTCCCCCGGCACCCGGGGCGTGCGGCTCTGGTTGAAGGCGGTGAACAGGATATCCACCGGCAGATCGGTGCCGACCTTGTCCACCAGGTTCACCGGCAGCCGCCCTTCGACTTCCAGGCGCGTGCCCTGGGGCACGATTTCCAGCAGGGTTTCCCCGGCCCGCACCACCGCACCGATGGTGTGCACGCCGAGGTTGACCGCAATGCCATCGGCCGGCGCGTTGATTTCACTGTGTTGCAGGTCAAAGCCGGCGGAGGTCAGTTGCTGCTCCAGGGTCAGGCTGCGCAGTTGCGCGTCGGCCAACTGGCTGCGGACTTCCTTCTGGTACTCCTCGCTGTGCTGTTGCAACTTGAGGCGCGATTCGAGGATGCCCTGCTCCAGGCGCCCGCTTTCGCCGCTGTTCTGCGCCAGGTCCTGTTGCACCTGGGACAGTTGGCGCTGGTACTCCAGCAGGCGGTTGCGCGGGATATAGCCGTTGTCTGCCAAAGGTTGCAGGTTGGCCAGTTGGTCACGCAGCGATTGCGCCTGGGCGCTGAGGTCCGTGCGGGCGCGGCGCATGCCGTTGAGCTGGGCGCTGGCGCCTTCGATATTGGCGCGGATCCCCGATTGCTCGCGGGCAAAGGCCTCGCGCCGGCTGCTGAACAGTTGGCGCTGGCCTTCAAGTACCAGGGCCAGCGCAGGATCGGGGTTGGCACTCAGTTCAGCGGGAAAGGTCACGGCCGGCAAGCTGTCGCGCTCGCTCTGCCAACGGGCGACGCTGGCCCAGGCCATGCGGTACTGGGCTTGCAGGGAATGCACATCGGCCTGGCTTTGGGTCTGGTCGAGGCGAAACAACGGCTGGCCCTGTTTGACTACCTCGCCTTCGCGCACCAGGATCCGGCTGACCACGCCGGGGCTCAGGGTTTGCACGGCCTTGCGCTTGCCGGACACCACCACCGTGCCCTGCACCGGGATCCCCTGGTCCAGCGGCGCAAGGCTGGCCCAGAGGAAGAATCCCCCGGCGCCAACCACCGTCATCAGCCAGCCCAGGCGGGAGAAAAAGCGCGCATCGCGCTCGGGAAAGGTCTGCTCGAGTGGCAGGCTGTTATCGGTACTCATTGGCCTGGATTCCTTGCCGCAGGATATTGACGGTTCAAGCTGACGCCGGCCTTTTCACGGGGGGGCTCCGCGTGGCCGGACAGTGCCCGCAGCACCTCCTGGCTGGGGCCAAAGGCTTGCAGGCGCCCTTCATTGAGCACCAGCAACTTGTCGGCCTGGGCCAGGGCCGAGGAGCGATGGGTCACCAGGATCACGCTGCTGCCCTGGGCTTTCATCTGCATGATGGCGCTGGCCAGGGCGGCTTCGCCTACGGTGTCGAGGTTGGAGTTGGGTTCGTCGAGCACGATCAGGCGCGGCCCGCCATACAACGCGCGGGCCAGGGCCACCCGCTGTTTCTGCCCGCCGGACAAGCCGCTGCCGTCGTCGCCCAACACCGTGTCGTAGCCCTGGGGCAAGCGCAGGATCAGGTCATGCACCCCGGCTTGCTGGGCGGCCTGCACCACCCGCTCGGGGTCAGCCTGGCGAAAACGTGCAATGTTGTCGGCGATGCTGCCGCTGAACAGTTCGATGTCCTGGGGCAAGTAGCCGATATGGGGGCCGAGGTCGTCGCGGTCCCAGCGATGGATATCGGCGCCGTCCAGGCGCACCGTGCCGGCCAGGGTTGGCCACACCCCCACCAGCACCCGCGCCAGGGTCGACTTGCCGGAGCCGGAGGCGCCCAACACCCCCAGCACTTCACCGGCCGCCAGCTTGAAGCTGACCTGATGTAAGGTCGCCGCCCGCCGCCCCGGCGGCCCGGCGCTGACCTGCTCGAAACTCACCTGGCCCTGAGGCGCCGGCAACGCCATGGCCTGCGCCCCAGGCGGGAACTCCTGCAACAGCTCATCGAGGCGTTGATAGGCCAGCTTGGCCGAACTCCATTGCTTCCACACGGCGATCAACTGGTCAATCGGGCTCAGCACCCGGCCCATCAGAATGGTGCCGGCAATCATCATCCCGGCCGTCATCTGCCCCTTGATCACCAGCAAGGCGCCCAAGCCCAGCACGAGGGATTGCAGGAGCAGGCGCAGGGATTTGCTCAAGGAGCTGATCACCGAACCGGTGTCGCTGGCCCGGTTTTGCAGGCCGAGGAATTGTGAATGCACCTGGAACCAGCGACTGCGCAGCGCCCCCAGCATGCCCATGGCCTGGATGGTCTCGGCGTTGTGCAAGTGGCTGGTGGCCAGTTGGGTGGACTGCTGGGAGTAGCCGCTGGCTTCGCGCAACGGCTTTTTGGTCAGGTATTCGTTAAGGCACGCCAGGCCGATCAACAGCACCGCACCCGCCGTAGCCAGCACTCCCAGCCACACGTTGAACAGGAAGATCACCAGCAAGTAGATCGGGAACCACGGCGCATCGAAGAACGCAAACAACGCCGGCCCCGTGAGGAACTGGCGGATATGGGTCAAATCCCCGAGCGATTGCCCGGCGTGCCCCTCACCCCGTTGCAGGTTGCGCTCGAAGGCGGCCTTGTACACCTGCAGGTTGAACCGCCGCTCCAACTGGCTGCCGATACGGATCACGATAAAGCTGCGGACGATTTCCAGGGTGCCGATAAAAGCAAAGAAGCCCACCACCATCAGGGTCAACATCACCAGGGTGGTTTCATTCTGCGAGGACAGTACCCGGTCATACACTTGCAGCATGTAAATGGACGGCACCAGCATCAGCAGATTGATCAGCGCGGTAAAGCAACCGACGCTGATCAGGATACTTCTATAATCGCCGAGGGCTTTAAACAGTGGTGCAGTGGGAGTGGTCTTCGCCATGTTGCCTGATCTTCCCTGGACTGAAATACGCGCAATAGTCTGCCGAGCGCCCCAAACAATGGGGCGGGCAACTATTTCAATAGTGTTTAATGCGTTGGAAGTGACAGGTCGATAAAGGTCACGACCAACAAATACCTCTATACCCGGCAGTTATAAGCATATAACCGCAATACTTAATTAGTGTATGCGTCGCAGTAACAGCTCTACTCCAGAAGCAGAACGCGCTGTGTATTCGCCTTCTTTCTGTCGATTCAAATGGGTAATACCGGTGCCCTCGGTATTCATCAGCCAAATGCCATCCGGGGTGGGCAGCCAGGTCAGGGGTTTTTGCCCCAGCCACTGTTGCGCGCACTCAATATCACCGGCCAGGCTATTGGGTTCGGCGATCAGATCCATCTCGCACACCTGCTCCTGCTGGCGCAGTTGCCAGTGCCCCGCCAATTGCGCGGTGCTGGGTAAAACAAGACTGCTTGCCATTGCGTTGGCTCCTGCCGACACGAGCAATGCCAGGATCAACCAGGCGATTGCGTTGCGAAAATTAGTCATCACCATTACCCGTTTACGGGGCTGTTGCAAGGGAAGAGCAGCGCCGGGGCGCCACCCTTCGTTACGCCTTGATCAAGCCACGATGTCGCTATACATCGCCTGGCCTACGGTGGTGACGAGGAAATCCGCCACGCCGTGCCCGGAGAAGTCCACCGCCAAGGTGCCCAGGTTGGTACCCGAGGCATAAGTCAGCACGGCATCACCGATAGCGCCGGTAAAGGCGTTGACGAAATGCAGGCCGCTGCCGTTGGTGATGCCGGTCAGGTCGATCTTGTCCGAACCCGAGGTGAAATCAAGAATCTGATCCGCCGTACCCGGCTTGGAGTCAGAGCTGGCACCGAACACAAAGGTGTCCGAACCCGCGCCGCCCCACAGTTTGTCGGCACCGCCACCGCCGTAGATCAGGTCATTGCCGGCGCCACCCTTGAGGGTGTTGGCCACGGCGTTGCCGATCAGCAGGTCGTTGCCCGAGCCACCAAAGGCGTTTTCCACGGTCACGCCCTGGGCGATCGACACGTTACCCACCAGGCCACCCACGTCGGAGAACGAGGTCGCGTTGAGGTTGATTTTCTGGTTCTGGGTAAAGCCGGAGAAGTCCAGGGTGTCGTTGCCGCCACCGTCCCATACCGAGAACACCAGCTTGTCGGCGTTGGACGTGGCGCTGAGGTGATCGCGCCCGGTGTTGGAGTTGAAACCGTAGGTGGTATCACCGGCACGGGTGTTGTAGTTGGCACCGTAGAGCTTCTGGATCGCCGCAATATCATCGATCAGCGGGCCGGACGCATAGGCCTCGACCCCGCCTTTGGTGAAGTTCTGGTTGGTGTTGTTTTCGCCCCAGTAGCTCATGACGCTGTAGCCACGGGTGTCCTGGCCGTAGTCCGCGTCTTTGTAAGACGGGTTGCCGGTCCCGGCGTTGTAGTCGCCAGGGTGATCCAGGCCCAGGGTATGGCCGATCTCGTGGGTCAGGGTCTGACGCCCGTAGTTGTTCAGGCCAGGGTTGATGTTGGCGGTGTAGCTGTTGTTGATCAGGTACCACGAGGTGCCATCCGTGCCACTCGTGTGGTACTTCTCATTGGTGCCAGGCAGGTAGGCAAACGCTGCGGCGCCGTCCTGGCCTGCGCTGTAGTTGCCGAAGGTCATGTGGAAGTCGCCGCCCGAGGCTTTCTCGGTGAAGGTGACATTGGCCACATCGGCCCAGGATTGCATGGCCAGAACGGCCTGGCCTTTTTGCAGGTTGCTGAACTGGCTGAACCCGGAGATACCATGCTTGTTCATGGTCGCCGAGGAAGCCGAGGTCAGGAAGGTGTAGGTCAAGTCGATCCTGCCGTTACCGTCAACGTCCCGGTATGCCGCGTTTTCGCGCAGCAAATGGTCGGCTGCCTGGTCGACAGAGAACGAGGGTTTGCCATTGACCGTGAGATTGCCGCCACGGTCATACAAATGGCTAAAGCTATCGACTTGTGAGTAGGCACTACTTGCTTGAGCTGCCGAGACAATAGCTTTGTCTTTTACTTTCGACATAAACGTACTTCCTTGTTTGCAAGTGGAACAGTTTTTGTCCGATAGCGACGTTCTCGGGCGAGATCGTCCTATCACTCGCCTCTTATGAAGGCGAAAAGAAACTGACACAATTCGAAATCACACGTCCAGTATTTTTTTTGTTGGAAAAGTGCGTGGACGGAATAACGACTGCAAACATTGGGAATCAAGTGTTTATATTCTTTGTTTTGGGCTGGATGGCGGCAAGCGGGCTATTTAAATATTAAATAGTGCTAAATAGTTAAATGCCAGACACGTCACACTTTAGTGCTAAGTGGATCCAATATATTGAGTGGGGTGCACTTTTAAAGTGCCACCGTGTCATTGGTAAATATTAAATAGCCACTGTTTAAATATCGACAGCTTGCGGCCGCTATCACCGGCAAGCCGGCGATAGCGAGGTCAAGACTAGCCACGCCACCCCGTTTGGCGCAGGGCCTCCAGCAGCGTCTGCCCCTCCAGCCCCGGTACCAGCACGCCATCGGCGGTGGTCATGTCCTCCCCGGCGAGGATCGCGTTGATGATCGCCTCTTCCACCGCCTCGGCCGCGGCGCTGAACAAGGGCGAAATATGATCGTTATTGACCATGCTCAACGTTGTGCTCAGGGGCAGGTCCTTGCGCCCGTAATCCGCCGGCGGGAGGTCGTGGTTGCCGGTGGCAAACGCGAGGAACAGATCACCACTGGAGTCCTCGGTGCCACCGCCGGTGCGGGCAATGCCGATGGAGGCGCGTTGCGCCAGGCGCTGGCACTGGTGCGGCAGCAGCGGCGCATCGGTGGCGATAATCACCACGATGGAACCCATGCCCGGCGTACCACGCTCGGCAAATGGCGAGGCGATTTCCATCAGGTGCCGCCCCACCGGGTAGCCATCCACCCGCAGCTCCTGGCGCTTGCCGTGGTTGGCCTGCACCAGCACGCCGACAGTCCAGCCGCCCTGCTCCGCCGCCAGCTTGCGCGAGGCGCTGCCGATGCCGCCCTTGAATTCATGGCAGATCATCCCGGTGCCACCGCCCAGGGCGCCCTCCTGTACCGGGCCGGATTCCGCGTTGGCCACGGCCTGCAGCACATGCTCGGGGCCGATATGCTGGCCCCAGATATCGTTGAGCAGGCCGTCGTAGGTTTCCATCACCACCGGCATGCACCAGTACACCGCCGGGTCCGCCAGGCTGTCGCGCTCCAGGGCAATCAGGGTGTCGCGCACAATGCCGATACTGTGGGTGTTGGTGATCGCCAGGGGCGTGGTCAGCAGCCCCGCTTCGCCGATCCACTCAAGGCCGGTGGCGTCGCCGTTGCCGTTGAGCACGTGGTACCCGGCAAAACACGGCTGCAGCCGCGCTGCACCGGCCCGCGGCTGGATCAGTGTGACCCCGGTGCGCACCTGTTTGCCGTCGATCTGCTCCTTGAGCGTGCTGTGGCCGACCCGAATCCCGGGGACGTCGGTAATCGCATTCAATTCGCCGGGCGTACCCAGCCCCAACGTGATGCCCAATTGACGTGCGCGCATAACCACTCCTTACAGTTTCTGAAACGCCGGACTCGACCGGCCGCTGATGCAGTACAGGATCACCGACAAGGCCAGCAGGCCGATGATAATCATGATGTCGCGCATGGACGCCGCGCTAAACAAGGTAAATAACAGATAACCCGCGCCCGCCACGGCCAGCAGTGCCGGCACCGGCCACAGGGGCATGCGGTACGGGTGCTCGCGGTCGCGCAACAGCACCCGGCTCATCAGCGCGCTCAGGGCGACGATCAGGTACACCAGCATGATCAACAACACGCTGAAGGACGTCAGGTCTGCCAGGTTGGAGCTGAAGCTGAGCAGTGCCGATGGGATCGCCAGAAACAGCGTGGCCAGCCATGGCGAATCCCAGCGTGGGTGGATGCGGGTGAAGAGTTTATTGATGGTCGGCGTCCACAGCGCATCACGGCCGCTGCTGAACACCACCCGGCCGATCTGGATCACGATGGCAACGATGGCGTTGAACACCGAGAGGAAGATCCCGGCGCTGACCAGGCGTGACAGGGTTTCATTACCATGGCTGGTCAGCAGGTAGCCGATGGGGTCCGGGCTGCTGATCATCTCGCTCAGGGAGGGCGCGCCGATCAACAGCGCGGTGATTGGCACCAACTCGATCACCACCACCAGGCCCAGGGACCACAGCACCGCCTTGTGCACGCCCTTGCCGCCGCACTTCATGTCTTCGGCCAGCAACACCGCCGGGCCGTAGCCGTTGAACGAGAACAGGCCGATGCCCACCGCGCCGATCACCAGGGCCCAGGGCGCCAGGTGCAGCACGCCGTTTTCGACGATCTGCGGTTGGAACAGCACACTGGCCGGCTGTACCGGGTTGCCAAAGCCGATAAACACAATCACCAGCAACGCCGCCACTTCCAACAGCAGGCAAGTGCCGGTGATCCAGGCGTTGAGCTTGATATTGAGAATACCCAGGGCGTAACTGCACACCACAATCACCAGGGCCACGGTTTGTGAATCGAATTTCGTGCCCAGGGCGTTATTGAGGTAGGTCGCGGCGCCGGTGGCCAGGACTGGCGGGATAAACAGCAGCATCACCAGTACCGTGAGGAACGTCGCGTAGCCGGCCATGCCGCCAAACACGCGCTTGGCGTACACGTATTCGCCACCGGCACTGTTATGGGCACGCCCCAGTTCCGCGTAGCAAAAGGCAAACATCAGCGCCAGTAGCCCAGCCATCACAAATGCCAGGAACACCCCGCTGCCCGCTTGCTGGATCGCGAACGGTGCAATAACAAATACGGAACTGGCCGGGGTTACCGCCGAAACGGTAATGGCCACCACATCGAACACACTCAAGGTAGGTTTCAGCACGCCGTCGGGTGCGGGGGTTGCGCTCATGTCGTTATCCTCGTGGTTATTCTTTTTATTGGAAAGCTGGTTGAGGCAGGAACGAAAAGGGAATGCGTGTGCGGGATATGTTTCCCGCTGAATGCCAGGGAATCTAGGCGCTGCGCCGGCACCCGCCAATTCCCCTATTGGAGTACTCCCCTTGACGGGCTCGTGCAAAAGCCGAACCCTTGGCCGATCTTTCAGCCATCGGAACCCATCACATGAGCCTGTTCAGGGAAATCGGCATGCATGCGGGGCTGGGTCGAACGGTGTCGCAAATTGGCACCGAGCGTTTCTGGAAGCAACTGGTGTTGCTGCTGCACCAGAACCTGGCGTTCGATAACGCCCTGGCAATCTTCTACCCGCTGGATGGCCCGCCCCAGGCGCTAGAGGAGTACGACGCGCAGCCCACCAGCAAACCGGCGTCGATGCTGGTGTACCTCAATGGTTTGTACTTGCTCGACCCGTTCTTTCAGGCCTGCCGTGAAGGCTATGCCAGCGGCGTGTATCGCCTGGAAGAGGTGGCGCCGGACCATTTCCGCCAGAGCGAGTACTTCCTCAATTACTTTCACGACAATGTGCTGGAGGATGAGGTGCAGTTCATCCTGCAACTGCCGGGGGTGGGCACCTTGTCGTTGTCCCTGGGGATGCAGCGGGTATTTACCGCGCCTGAAACCGGGCTGCTGACCCTGCTGGCGGCGTGGGTGCTGCCATTGATGCAGCAGCACTGGCAGCAGAGCACCCGGCGCGCACCGGCTGGCGAGGCCATGGCCAGCCAGATTCGCGATGCGTTGAGCCATTTTGGCAGTGGGGTGTTGTCCGAGCGCGAACTGGAAATCGCCCGCCTGGTATTGCGCGGGTTCTCATCCAAGGCCATGGCCGAACGCCTGAGCATCTCGCCGGACACCGTCAAGGTGCATCGCCGGCACCTGTACGCCAAGCTGGATATCTCGTCGCAGCCGGAGTTGTTTTCGTTGTTTATCCAGTCGTTGGGGCATGACCTGGATAACCCATAGGGCAGGCATGTGGGAGTGGTGGATCCAGTAAGGATGTGTCGACTGGCCTACCGCCATCGCAGGCCAGCCAGCTCCCACATTTGACTTGTGGTGTGGCCACAATTTTCTGCTCGCCGAGTTCCCCCTGTGGGAGCGGGCGGTGTGTCAGTCACATTTATCTAACCTGACACTCCAGCCCCCATCAGGGTAAGCGTGCTGCCTTAGCGCCCGGTACGGATAGTGTTCCAGATCCGCGTGCGAACACGGTCGATCTTCATCGGCATGGCTTCGAGGGCGAAGAGCTTGCCCATCATTTCCTCGCTCGGGTACACCTTGGTGTCGCTCTTGATCACCGGGTCTACCAGGCTGTCGGCGGCGCTGTTGCCGTTGGCGTAGTGCACGAAGTTGGTGATGTCGGCCATCACGTCCGGGCGCAGCAGGTAGTTCATAAAGGCATAGCCGGCCTTCTCATCCGGGGCGTCGGCGGGCATGGCGACCATGTCGAACCAGATCGCGGCGCCTTCCTTGGGGATGTTGTAGCCGATCTTCACGCCATTCTTGGCTTCCTTGGCACGGCTTTCGGCCTGCAGCACGTCACCCGAAAAACCCACTGCCACGCAGATGTCGCCATTGGCCAGGTCACCGGTGTATTTCGAGGAGTGGAAGTAGGCAATGTACGGCCGCACTTTGATCAGCAGCGCCTCGGCCTTTTTATAGTCTTCGGGGTTCTTGCTGTGGTGCGGCAAGCCCAGGTAATTCAGGGCAATGGGCAGCAGTTCCGGGCCGTTGTCGAGGATCGCCACCCCGCATTTACTGAGTTTTTCCATGTATTCGGGCTTGAAGATCAAGTCCCAGGAGTTGACCGGCGCGTCGTCGCCCAGCACTGCCTTGACCTTGTCGATGTTGTAGCCGATGCCGGTGCTGCCCCACAGGTACGGGAAGCCGTGTTCATTGCCCGGGTCGTTGGTTTGCAGGGCCTTGAGCAGCACCGGGTTGAGGTTTTTCCAGTTCGGCAGTTGGCTCTTGTCGAGCTTTTTCAGGGCCCCGCCCTGGATCTGCCGGGCCATGAAGTGGTTGGACGGGAACACCACGTCGTAGCCCGAGTTACCGGTCATCAACTTGCCGTCCAGGGTCTCGTTGCTGTCGTACACGTCGTAGCTGAAACCGATCCCGGTTTCCTTCTGGAAGTTCTTGGTGGTGTCCGGCGCGATGTAGCTCGACCAGTTGTAGATTTTCACCGTCTCGGCGGCCTGGGTCAGGGACGCCACCAACATCAAGGGCAACAGGGCAATGGGTCTCATGGTTCGATTTCCTGGCGGTTATAGGGCTGTTTTTATGGCAGGCGATCAAGGATCAAAAGATTAGAGGATCAACACATAGGTCTTGCGCACGGTCTCCTGGATATCCCAGATGCCCGTGCTGTTGGCCGGCAACATCAGTGCATCGCCGGCTTCGATATGCAGGGTTTCGCCGTCATCGGGGGTGAAGGTGCAGCGGCCCTGGATAAAGTGGCAGAACTCCTGGGCCACGATCTGGCGCCGCCAGCGGCCCGGGGTGCATTCCCAGATACCGGTTTCGACGCCGTCGTTGCGCTCTACGCTGAGGGTGGAGGCCACGGCAACCGGGGTGCCCAAGGGCACGGCGACCGGGTTTGAGTCCGGCAAGTGGCGGTTAAGGGTGTCTTTGAATTGGGTAATGCTCATGGTCATACCTGTGGTGATTGAAGCGACTTAGTGCATGAAACCTTCCATGAAACCGGCAATCCCACTGGCCAGCTTGCGCCGCCAGGGCGCGGTGTTCGGGTCGGCCAGGGTCTGGTCCTCATGGACAAAACTGCGAATGATGGCGTTGTAGCCCAACCAGCGGCACGGCTCCGGCTCCCAGCCCCGGAGGGCACTCAGGCCGCCGTCGCGCAACACCCATGGCTGCTGGACCAACGGCGTGTCGCGCCCCAGGATCAGGTCGGCCAGGGTCCGGCCACCCAGGTTGCTGGCGCCCACGCCCTCCCCGCCATACCCGCCGGACAAGGCGATGCCACTCTGTTGGTCGCACAGCATGTGCGGCCGGAAACGCCGCGACATGCCGAGGTTGCCGCCCCAGGAGTGGGTGACCCGCACATGCTTGAGTTGCGGGAACAGCTCGCAGAACAGGTAGCGGCGCAGTTCCACTTCGCTGTCGGTGAGGTCGAAGTTGTGGCGCAGCTTGCCGGCAAACTGATAGCCGCCGCGCGCCCCGAACACCAGGCGGTTATCGGCGGTGCGCTGGCCGTAGGTGACCTGGCGGCTGCTTTCACCGAAGGCCTGGCCTTGATTCAGGCCGATTTCCTCCCAGGTACTGGCCGGCAGGGGTTCGGTGGCGACGATCAGGCTCTGCACCGGCAGTTGATAGCGGCCCAGGGGCTTGAGCGTCGGCGCATAGCCCTCCACCGCCGGCACCACCCACGAGGCGCGGACCTGGGCCTGCTCGGTGCGCAGACTGCCGGATTGCCAGTGGGTGACCGGGCTGTTCTCGTAGATCGCCACGCCCATGGCCTCGACCACCCGCGCCAACCCGCGCACCAGCTTGGCCGGGTGGATCGTCGCGACGTGGGGGGTGTAGACCGCACCATAGGCCGAGGCGATGCGGATCTGCCCGGCCAGTTGTTCGGGGCTGAGCCAGCGATAGTCGTCGTCGGTCAGGCCCTGGCCATGCAGCTTGGCCAGGTATTCGCGCAGGCTGGCTTCCTGCTCCGGGTAACGGGCGGCGCAGTGCAACGCCCCGCCTTTGCGGTAGTCGCAGTCGATACCTTCGCGCTGCAACACCTGCCCGACTTCATCGGGGATGCCGTGCAGCAGGTCAAACGAGGCCCGGCGCTGCTCGGCGGGCAGCCCTGCCAGCAAGCGATCTTCGCCCAGCAGATTGCCCATCAGCCAGCCACCGTTGCGCCCGGAAGCGCCAAAACCAGCGGTCTGCGCCTCGATGATCACCACCTTGAGCTGCGGCGCGTGGCGCTTGAGGTAATAGGCGGTCCACAACCCGGTGTAGCCGGCGCCAATAATGGCCACATCGACATCCAGGTCCTGCCCGAGGGACGCACGCGCCTCCAGCGGCTCTTGCAGCTGGTCCATCCATAAACTGATCTTGCGCCATGCCGGCATGCCGAACTCCACCACCAAACGTCGATGGCGTGATCCTAGTGCCTGGCTTCAGTCGTCGTCTTGCGCGCGTGCACGCAGGGAAATTTGTTTGACGTAGGCCTTGGGCGACAAGCCAGTGTGCTGGCGGAAACAGCTGTAGAACGCCGACAAGGAATTGAAACCGGCGGCAAACGCCAGCTCGTCGATACGGATCGGCGGCGTGGCGCCCTCCAGCGCCGCCAGTAAATGCTGCAGGCGGGCCTGGTTGACGTAGCGGTAGAAGCTCTGCCCCAGCACCTGGTTGAGCAGATAGGAAATCTGGTTGCGGCTGTAACCACATTCCTTGGCCACCCGCTGCAGGTCCAGTTCCGGGTCGAGATAGGGTTGCTGGCGCTGGAAGTACTGCTGCAGATCGTTGGCCAGGTAACTCAGTTGCTGGGGCGACAGGCCCAGGCGGCTGACGGTCGGCCGCGTGGCCTGGGACTGGGAGCGGCTGGTGGCGGGCTCGTGCACCAGGGACGCGTATTCGTTGACGCGCCAGATCAGCCCGTCGCGCACGGTGATCGCCTCACTGGTGCGAAACGACACCAGGCCCTGGCCGCCGCGCAAGGTCACGCGATACTGGATAAAGGCGGTATCGCCGTCGGTGCGAATGCGGTCGGTGTGTTCAATGCCTTCGTCGGGGTCGCGGGGCATGCTGGCTTGCAGGTACTCGCGCAACTGGTCGAAGCACACCACGCGGTTCTGGAAGAAGTCGTGGTACTGGATATCCGGGTGATAGTGCGCCATCACCCCGTCCAGGTCCCGGTGTTTCCAGCAAAGATGATGGCGCAACACCACCTCGGCAGTCGCTTGCGTCTGTTGCGGGCTATCGGCCGGGGCGGTCTGTGGCATACAACGCTCGAAAACGGCTAAAGCCTGGAGCTTGCACAACTTTACCAAGGGCTTCAATGGCAACGTGACAGTTTTAAGTAGTGGCCTTTTGCCTAAGCATTCGTAAGACATGACCCACATCAAACTTCTTGCAAGCAACTGCCGAACGGATAGAAAAAACTCCGGTGTTCACTGCGAGTGAGTGCTATTTTTTAAGCTTCACGGTCAGCGCCATTGATGGTTCTGACGCCCTTGCCGCGAGCTAAAGGAAGCGCTCAATGAACAAGGTGGGCCACATGAACAAAGTGACGTTCCCCAACGCATGTCAGTTGATGCGCTGGCATTTTCATCCGGTCGGTTTTGAAGGCAGCATGGACGCCCCCGGCAGCCTGATTGCGCGCCTGTTTGACCGAGAGAGTGGTGAAACCCTGATTGCCATCGCTGGCATTCCCTGCGCCACGGTGATGAATGCCACGGATGTGGAGCGGATTATCGAGGCGATCGAGGCTGAGCTGGAATCGTTTGTGCGGCCAAAGTTGCTACAGGCCTGAAGGGTGTGGGAGCTATCTCGCCCGGCGAGACAGCTGCCACATTTGATTTATTGCGCTTTAATGGCGCGGCGATCATCAAAGAACGCCTTGCCCCCCGCCACCCGATCCGACGCCCTGGGCGCATGCCCCACCTGGCCATCCTGCCCCTCGACATACCAATAGCAATGGCTCACCGCCCGGGTAATCCCGACATAGGCCAGGCGCAGCACTTCGTCTTTTTGCGCATTGTCGTAAGGCTCGGCATCCCCGTCCTTGCCAAGGCCGGCCATGCGGTACACCTGGTTCTTGTAGGGCGAACGGGTCAGGTGCTGGCAGTCGCCGAGCAAAAACACAGCATCCGCCTGTAGCCCCTTGGCGCTGTGGTAGGTCAGTTGCTTAAAGCGGCGCATGCCCGGCGGCAAGCTAGAATCAAGGTTAACTACAGACTGAATATGTTCCTGAATCAATAGCTTATCGCTGCTTTTTCGATACAACATCAACACCGACTCGCCCCGTTGATAGTGCGCCAGCAACCGCTGCGCCAGGCCCGCCTCGTCACGATCCAGCACCTGTACCGGCACCAGCGCCCTGGCTGCGCCGCTGGCCTTGGCCTTCTTGCCGCTGATTGCCGGTGCGGCTTTAACGATATGTTCGGCCGCATCAATGATGTGCTGATGACTGCGGAAGTTCTCCCCGAGCATCACCCGCGTGGTGGTCGGCGACGGGAACTCCTTGTTGAACTCCATGAAGTACTTGGGCGAACTGCCGCGCCAGCCATAGATCGACTGCCAGTCATCACCGACACAGAGCAGCGAAGAATGCTGGGCCGCGCGCCCCACATGCAGCGCCGGCCCACGGCTGCGGATCTCGCGCAGGCTGGCGCGGATCCACGACACGATCTGTGGCGAGACATCCTGGAATTCGTCGATCATCAAGTGCGACAGCGGGCGCAACAGCCCGTCGCCGAGCAGCTTGAGGTTTTCTGGCGTGTTCTCGCCAAACAGCGAAAACATGCGGTTGTAGGTCATGATCGGCGGCGACTGGTCCAGTAGATGATCTTCCAGGGCCTTCCAGAAAATACTCAGGGCCTCGAAGAAGCCGCGGTCCGGGTCATCCTTGGCAAAGCTCATCTGGCCCACCGCCGTGGGCACGTCCAGGCCGAGGTTCTCGATAAAGCCGGCGGCGCTCACGAAACAGTCCAGCAATGGCGCTGAAGCCAACTCACCCTTGACCTTGTAATCAAACCCGGGGCCGGAGCTGGCATCCCCCGCCAGGCTGCTCAACAGGCGCTTGGATGATTCGTAGTTATCCAACCAAATCAATGGCTTGCGGCAGAATGCTTGAAACAGGGTGCGCTTGACCGCCCATTCAGCCCGCACCGACAGCTTGGCCCCGGGGCGGGCGATCTGTGGGTTTTCCCTGGCGTCGAAACCCAGCACTACCCAGGCATCCAGCTCGGCGCTGTAACCATGGCAATGGAACGACGCACCATTGATTTCAACACGCTGGCGGTTCGGCTCGATGCCCTTGATCGGCCATGCGCCGGCCCGGAACCACAGATCCTCGATCACATCGCACAATTCTTCATCGCGCTTGGCCGCCAACTCGGTGACGGCCACGCGTTTTTGCACATCCGGGTGGTCGCGCTCCAGCTCCTTGAGCTGCAAGGCATGGCGGGCCATCGGTGCAATCAACTCGCGAAAACGTGCATGCCGGCCGTAGAGGCCGTGGTAGCAGGCATTGAGCTGCTGGCGCTGGGCATCGTTGATGCGCAGGTCGAAGGGGTTGCTGTCGGCCTCGTCATCGTAGAGGCCGCTGCGCAGGTTTTCGAAGGCCTGCAACCGCTCAAAGCCCGGAAGGCTGCGAACCATGGGCAGGATGCGCGAGTGAAAGGTCCGCACTACCGCCTGGGCTTCTTTCAAAGCAAGGGGTTGGCCCCACAGGTGGAGAATCTCCATGAGCTTGCGGATAAAGTCCTGGCGTGACTCGCGGGTGAAGGTCACCACGGTCATGGCGCTCAGCTCAAAGCCCAGGTAATGGGTCAACAGCAGGATCCGCAGGACCAGCGAGGTAGATTTGCCAGCCCCGGCCCCGGCAATCACCGAAGTTGAAGGGGTATCGCTGAAGATCATCTTCCACTGCGCCGTGCTGGGCTGCGCATGGGCCGGCAGCAGGCGCGCCACATCGGCTTTGATGCGTTTTTTCAACTCGGGGGTCAGTGGCAGGCGCCAATCGTCGAACAGGCTGTCGTCCACGCCCGGGGCGCGGTGCTCATCGCTACGGAAGTCGCGAATCAACAGAACCTGACGCCCCTCTTCGATGCCATCGCGCCGGCCTTCCTGGTAGCCATACTCCACGCCGGCCTCATGCCCGCTGCGAAAGCCATCGGCCTGACCGTGCAACCACGAAAAACGATGCTGGGCCCGCAGGCGCGTCAACCCATGGCCAAACAGCCGCGCAGCCAGGCGTTTGAACAGCGGCATTTGCGCCAGGGGGCGCAGTTCGGGAGGCAGATCGGGGGTGTGTTGCGGCACGCGGACTCCTGCGGGGGCTTGAGCGAACAGAGCCCCTATGGTCGCCGGAATCCCCCGACAGTTCCAGCCAATTGCTTTGGCTTCATGCAGTTAGGCGATGAACTGAAGCTGGGGTCTAGTTTTGGGACTGAACAAACAATCGAATAATCTGATAAGAATCAGGCATTTTTTACGCTTTTTGTCGATGATGCCCTGGCGGATGATAGGCCCATCAACAGGAGACGATCATGCTTGAACTTCGACCTTTTACCTCCCTGGGCGGCGCCAATCACGGTTGGCTGGATGCTCATCACCACTTCTCGTTCGCCGAGTACCATGACCCGCAACGTATGCATTGGGGCAACCTGCGGGTGTGGAACGACGACATCATCGCGCCGGGCACCGGCTTCCCGCAGCATCCGCACCGGGACATGGAAATCATCACCTATGTGCGTGAAGGTGCCATCAGCCACGCTGACAACCTGGGCAACAAGGGCCGTACCGAGGCGGGCGACGTGCAGGTGATGAGCGCCGGTACCGGGATCGCCCATAGCGAATACAACCTTGAAGCCACGGCGACCAAGATTTTCCAGATCTGGATCATTCCCAATGAAGCGGGCTTGCCCCCTTCCTGGGGCGCCAAACCTTTTCCCAAGGGTGAGCGCGAAGGGTTCGTGACCTTGGCCAGCGGCAAGCACGGTGACCATGAAAGCTTGCGGATCCGTGCCGACGCACGCCTGGTGGCGGCCAATCTGAAGGCTGGGGAAAGTGCCGAGTATCACCTGGATGCGGGCCGCCGGGCGTACCTGGTGCCGGCGACCGGGGTGATCGAGGTCAATGGTCTGCGAGCGCAGGCGCGTGACGGCGTTGCAGTGCAGGATGAGCGGGTGTTGCGGGTAACGGCGGTCGAAGACAGCGAAGTGGTGCTGGTGGACCTGGCCTGATCTCGAGCCAGACTCAAAAACCAATGTGGGAGCGGGCTTGCCCGCGATGACGATGGGTCAGTCACACATGTATTGACTGATCCACCGCCATCGCGAGCACGCCCGCTCCCACATTTTTTACAACTGTGTGTCAGTTCGGGGTGATGGCGCCATCCACCAACACCTGAGCCTCTTCCACCAGGCGCTTGAGGTGATCTTCGCCAATAAAGCTCTCGGCGTAGATCTTGTAGATATCCTCGGTGCCCGACGGCCGTGCGGCAAACCAGCCGTTTTCGGTCATGACTTTCAGCCCGCCAATCGCCTGGTCATTCCCCGGCGCATGGCTGAGGATTTGCTGGATGCTCTCCCCGGCCAATTGCGTGGACGTGACCTGCTCCGGTGCCAGTTTGCCCAGCAGCGCCTTCTGCGCCGGCGTGGCCTTGGCATCCACCCGGATGGCGAACGGCTCGCCCAGGGCGTCGGTCAGGCCACGGTAGATCTGGCTGGGGTCCTGGCCTTTGCGCGAGGTCATTTCTGCGGCCAGCAAGGCCGGGATCAGACCGTCCTTGTCAGTACTCCACACGCTGCCGTCCTTGCGCAGGAACGAGGCCCCAGCGCTTTCTTCGCCGCCAAAGCCCAGGGAACCGTCGAACAGGCCGTCGGCAAACCATTTGAAGCCTACCGGCACTTCGTACAGGCGGCGGCCGATGCGTGCGGCCACGCGGTCGATCAAACCACTGCTGACCACGGTTTTACCCACGGCAGCATCCGCCCGCCATTGGGGACGGTTCTGGAACAGGTAGTCGATCGACACCGCCAGGTAGTTGTTCGGCGCCAACAGCCCGCCCGACGGAGTGACGATGCCGTGGCGGTCGTGGTCGGGGTCGCAGGCAAAGGCTACATCGAAGCGTTCTTTAAGGCCGATCAGGCCTTGCATCGCGTAGCTGGAGGACGGGTCCATGCGGATCTGGCCATCCCAATCCACGCTCATGAAACGGAAGGTCGGGTCGACTTCGGTATTCACCACGTCCAGGTTCAGACGGTAATGCTCGGCGATGGCCGACCAGTAGCGCACCCCTGCTCCACCCAGTGGGTCCACGCCCAGGCGCAGATCGGCGCTGCGGATGGCGTCCATGTCGATGACATTGACCAGATCGGCCACATAGGTGTTGAGGTAGTCATGGCGATGGGTGGTGTCGGCTTTCAGCGCCTGCGCGTGGGTGATGCGCTTGACCCCGGCCAGCTTGGCCGCCAGCAGTTCGTTGGCCTTGGCCTCGATCCATTTGGTGACGTGGGTATCGGCCGGGCCGCCGTTGGGCGGATTGTACTTGTAGCCGCCGCTCTGGGGCGGGTTATGGGAGGGCGTGATGACAATGCCGTCGGCCAGCCCGCTGGTGCGGCCACGGTTGTAGCAGAGGATGGCGTGGGAAATCGCCGGGGTCGGCGTGTATTCATCGCCTTCGGCGAGCATCACATGCACACCGTTGGCGGCCAGCACTTCCAGGGCGCTGGCGCCGGCCGGCGTGGACAGCGCGTGGGTGTCGAGGCCGACAAACAGCGGGCCATTGATGCCTTGCGCCTCGCGGTACAGGCAAATGGCCTGGCTGATGGCCAATACGTGCCACTCATTGAAGCTCAAGTCAAAAGAACTGCCACGGTGCCCGGAGGTACCAAAAGCCACGCGCTGAGTGGAGATCGCTGCATCGGGCTGGCCGGTGTAATAGGCCGTCACCAGTCGCGGGATGTCCACCAGCAATTGAGCTGGCGCCGGTTTGCCCGCAAAAGGACTGAGAGTCATGCAAAAACCTCTGAAAAGAAGGATTCGGAAAAGGAATGCAGTTTACTGGGTGTTCGACCGCCACGCGACGGTATCTATCCCACAATAATCAGGGATATTTCCCACAAAACCAATTCATCCGTGCTGCCCCTGCTTGAGGGCCTGGGCCAACTCCTCCAACACCAGGTCCAGGCTGTGATGAGTGCTGACCACATGGCTCAAGCGAAAGTGCTGCTGGTACAGGCCCGTCACGCTGAACAACTCGCCCGGGGCGATCACCACCTGGCGCGCCAGCATGTTCTGGAACACCCGGCGCATATCCACGGCCTCGGTCGAACGCAACCAGAAGGTGGCGCCAGCCTGCGGCGCCCGGTACGTCACGCGCTCGCCCAGATGCTGGGCCAGGCGTGCCTGCATCGCGGCAGCGTGTTCCTTGAGCACTATGCGCAAATCATCCAGGTGCTGGTCAAAGCGGCCACTGTGGTAAAGCCGGGCAATCGCACGCTGGCGAATGGACGATAAACGAAACGCACGCAACAGGAACTGACGCTGCAAGGGTGTGCTCAGGTGTCGCGAGAGTAGATAACCATAGGGCGCCTCCGGGCCCATGGCTTTCTCGAAACTGGAAAACACCATCAGCCGCTCGGGGTTCACCAGGTCCCGCAGGTAGCGGGTGCACGCCTCAAACGCCAGCCCGCCATGGGTGTCGTTTTCCAGCAGCCAGCAGTCATATTGCTCCAGTAACCCGGCCACCTGCGCCTGATCCGCCAGACTCAAGGCGTTACCCGTGGCAAGGCCTGGGGTCGAGGACAGCAGCGCCAGTTGCACCCCCTCGGTCCGCAGTTGCTGCTCCAGATACCCAGGATCGAGCCTGCCCTGCTCGTTGCATGGCCACTCGATCACACGCACTCCGGCATCTTGCAACAGGCGCAGGATAAGCCAGTCACACGGCGACTCCACCAACACCGTCGCCCCTTTGAGCGCCAGCACCTCGATCAGAATGGCCAGGACACCTCGCAGGTCCGCGCCGATGTACACGTCATCCGCCTGCCAGCAACGTGTGGGCGAACGGGTATAGCGCGCCGCCAGTGCCGCACGCAGTTCCCAGATACCACACGGCTGGGAATAGGGTTGCAACTGGCGCGGATACTGGCGCACCAGTTCACGCTCCAGTTGCAGCAGCGGCGCGTCCAGGGACAACAGCTGTGCCGGCTCATCGGCACTGAGTACCAACATCCCCGGCCTGCGTGTCCCTACATACAAGCGCTCCAGCAAATCCCCCGTGGTACAGCACGCAGTGCTACCGGCAATGGGCAAGGCGTAGTAGCCGGACTTGGCTACCGAGTACACCCTGCCCTCCTTTTCCAGGAGCGAGTAGGCGTACTGAATGGTGGAAATCGACACATTCAACCGCTCTGCCAGGTGTCGCAAGGACGGCAGCTTGACCCGGCCCTCGGTGCCCACTTCATTGATCAGGTTGATCATGTAGCGATACACCGCCTGATAGGCGAAGTCTGCCTGTTTATCGTCCCTCATGAGGATTCCTGCCCGAGCAACGGCTGCCGTCGCGCAACCACCCTCAGTACCCTGTTACGCCGCACGGTCCTGTGGCCGGCTCCTCGACATTGATACAGGCCGCATTGGCCGCAACATGGGTGCCGTACAAATGCTGCAAAAGCGCCAGGGGCAAACCGCTGGTATCGACAATCCAATGCTGGATCAGCTCTGCCGACGCCTTGCCCTCAAGAGCTTTGTGCAGTTCGGGCAGCGCCACCAGCATGCCGGGATGACAGCGACGCAAGAAGGCTTCCAGCCGCTGTCCTTGCTGGATAAACGGTGAAAACAACAGGCACACCAGTTGGCTCTCCTCCAGGCCAAAGAACTCGCGGGCGTAGGTCGCCGCCAGCATGCGCCCATCCTTGGTGCCGGCTTGGGCAATCAGCAACTCGGGGATTTTTTTACGGCGCATAAAGCCGCTGGCGTGTTCGATAAAGCGCGTGACGCCCTCTCGATAATCAAGGCCCAGCAGCACTTCGGCCTGCAGGCCATGCATATGCGCCATCAGCAAGGGGTTGGCGTAGGCCGGGGTGCTGAACTGAAAGGCGAATTCATCCTGTTTGTAACCCATAAAATCGTAAAGCAGTGCCGTGAAATCCTGCCCGGCCGCGCGTAACAGATCGGCCACGCCGATATAGGTCAGGTGACGATGCACCTCTTTGGAAGCGTTATCCTCCGACGCGTAATGTTCGCCATAGACATCGCGGTAATAGCCGGCGCTGCAATCATCCATCCGGCAAAACAGGGCATTGAGCGCCAGTGGCTGGCCGGCGTGGCCTTTCATGCCTGCAGCGCGGGTGGTCCTGAACAGCCACGCCAGGTATTGGTTCTGCTGGCGCGGCGAATCACTGCTGACCAGGGCGTGCACCCCACCGTCCCATGCCGTGATACGGCGATAGAAATCCCCCAGGGACAAGTATCTGTCGTTGCACACGCTGGCGCGGATATCCCCTGAACGCTTATGCCCGATCATCAACATGTTGCGCCGGCCGATATCCTGGCCCGCTGCTGAAGCGGGGCGCAGGTGGTTAAAGGGCAGAACTTCCTGGTTTTCCACCATCAGCAGCTCGACCCTGGGGTCGTCGTGGAAAAACAACGCGCTGTAGCCCCGATGAATGCTGTCCAGCGCCGCTTGCGTCATGCCGGTATGGCGCAGGGTGGCGACTCGCAATTGAAAACTCCTCGGCGCCCGGCCGGCGATGGTCAATTGGGCGGCGCGCAAGAAGGCCAGTGCGTAACTGCTGCCTTTGCCGCCCCCGTGGGTGACCAGTACTTTGTAGTCGCCGATCTGCTCGATGCCACCTGCCGCTACAATCAACCGCTGAATCAATAACTGAAGTGCGGTGCGCTCCGCTCGCGAGAAGTAGCCCTGCAACCGTTGCAATACCTGCTGGTAAACATAATTCATGGCTTGTTCGTGAATAGCGCTCATAGCTTTACTACCTGAGGTTAACTGTCAGTTCCGAGCAAGCAGTTGCGCGTGCCTGTCCGACCTGCTGTTTGCTTAGAGTTGACGTCTGTTGCGATTAAAGCTGATAGCTAAATGTTAGCACCGCACAACAAAACGCCAGTTGGAACATCCCGACGAAGATGCCACCACCTGCTGAAGAAAGCCCCTACAGCGGCCCAATGACCACCTTAGGAACGGTCTTACAACTTCCTACTAGTCTTTAACTCAAACATTAAAGAATGATCTGACATATGCAGTGCAGGGCAAAGTCGGGATTCAGTTCGCGCGCACTTTAAGCCTCTCTCTACAGGCCAACGTCCTTGAGCCGGTATACAAGACGACTTATTAGTTACAGCGAACCGCTGTTTGGATTTGATTTCTGCAATCATTGCTCAGTCCTTGAGATGAAAGTGACTGGGCAATTATCAGCGCTTGTTTGATGATTAAAAGATACAGACTCGGCGCGAAAACCAGTGCAGTTTGGCGAGCCGGTGTTTACCGCAGTGCCCATGTAAAACGCCGCTGCTCTGGGATTCAGGGCAGCGGCGGCATTAAAGGCAGGTTTTGCAGGGGAAGAATCCCGGCGGCAGATTCAGCAGGCGCGGAGATCCTGTCCTTCTAAATGGCGTATTTGCCCCATGGCAAACACCGGCGAAATGTCCGTTTACGAACATTCCCACAGATCAAACAGCTTCAACCTGCAACGCCACCCGCTCGCGGCATGGGCATTCGTCCATATAGCGATGGGCTTCGACGAACTGGCTGAACGCAAACACCCGGGTCTTGAGCGGCACCAGCATGCCGTCGGCGGTCAACTGGTTGATCTCGCGCAGGGCCCGTTGCAATGCGGCCTGGTCCTGGGCAATGCCCAACTCCGGCTTGCCGGTGAAGTTGCCGATGCAGTGCACAAAGAACTGGATGTTTTTCTGGAACGCGGCACAGGCCGGGAACGGGGTCTGGTTGCCACCTTGCAGGCCATACAACACCAGACTGCCACGGGGTGCGAGAACATCGCCCAACAGTGACATCTGGGGGCCACCGAGGCCGTCGAACACCACATCCACACCGCGTCCATCGGTGAACTTGTTGATTTGCATCAGCAAGTCCTGCTCTTCAGTGACGATGACCTTTTCCGCGCCCAGGGACAGCAGGTATTCACGCTCGTCCGGCGACTTGGTGGCGGCAATCACCCGCGCCCCCAGGGCCTTGCCCAATTGTACGAACGAAGGCCCGGCACAATGGCTGGCATCCGTGACCAGGGCGAATTGCCCGGGCTTGACCCGCGCCAGGTCGACATAGGCAAAGTAGGCAATCAACAACGGCGTGTAATGCACGCTGGCCTGCACCGGGCTCAAGACATCCGGGTAACGGGTCAGGGCTGAACGGGGCAGGACAATCAGTTCGCCGTACACTGGATAGTCATTCGGGCTTTCGGCCGGAAAACTGGCAACCTTGTCGCCAATGGCCAGGTCTTCAACGCCCTCGCCCACAGCCACCACCACACCGGCCATTTCATGGCCAAGGCCCGACGGCAAGCGCGCATGGGAAGACGCCAGGTTCTGCCGCCAGAGAATGTCGTACCAGCTGATGCCAATCGCTTCGACACGCACCTGCACTTCGCCCGGTGCGGGCAACGTGGCTTCATGCTCTTCGCACTTGAGCACCTCGGCCGGACCAAACTTGTGAAAACGGATCGTGCGGGACATCGCAAACCTCGCCAAAGTAACCTCTAATGCCATGAACTTTATCTGGGCTTTCGGGGCAAGGCCACCAGTCGCCATTAATAGTCGTCATGTCTGTCATTGATTCCGCCCCTTCGGAAAATACCCCAGGCAGCGTAGGAAATCTGAATTAGCCGGTGCAGAGTACCAGCCTTTCCCCGTAAGATTCATGCCGGCCATTGTTATCATGTGGCCGCTCACGTCAAGTTCGCTGAATCTGCCAGGACACAAGATGAACCGTAACGACCTGCGTCGTGTCGACCTGAACCTGTTGATCGTATTCGAAACCTTGATGCATGAGCGCAGTGTGACCCGCGCTGCCGAGAAGTTGTTCCTCGGCCAGCCGGCCATCAGCGCCGCCTTGTCGCGCCTGCGCGGGTTGTTCGATGATCCGCTGTTCGTGCGCACCGGGCGCAGCATGGAACCCTCGGCCCGGGCGGTGGAGATTTTCGCCCTGCTCTCGCCGGCCCTGGATTCGATTTCCACCGCCGTCAGCCGCGCCGCCGAATTCGATCCGGCCACCAGCACCGCAGTGTTTCGCATCGGCCTGTCGGACGATGTAGAGTTCGCCTTGCTGCCACCCCTGCTCAAGCGCCTGCGCGCCGAAGCGCCGGGCATTGTGCTGGTGATCCGCCGCGTCAATTACATCCTGATGCCAGGCCTGCTGGCTTCCGGGGAAATCTCCATCGGCGTCAGCTACACCGCCGACCTGCCGGCCAACGCCAAGCGCAAGCTGCTGCGCCGCAGCCTGCCCAAACTGCTGCGCGCCGACAGCGTGCCCGGCTCCCTGAGCCTGGACGACTTCTGCGCCCGCCCCCACGCCCTGGTCTCGTTTGCCGGCGACCTCAGCGGGTTTATTGATGAAGAGTTGGAAAAACTCGATCGCAAGCGCCATGTGGTGCTGGCCGTCCCGCAATTCAACGGCCTGGGCACCCTGCTGGCGGGCACCGACATCCTCGCAACCGTGCCCGACTACACCGCCGAAGCCCTGACCGCCGCAGGCGGCCTGCGGGCTGAAGACCCGCCGTTGCCGGTGCGCAGTTTTGAATTGCATATGGCGTGGCGTGGTTCACAGGACAATGATCCGGGGGAGCGCTGGTTGCGGTCGCGGATACAGATGTTTTTTGGGGATCCTGAGAGTCTTTAGGCGTTGTCGGGCAGGCTGTTTAGCTGATCATTTCTGGCTTTTCATAGGCCATGGAGATCCATTCACTTCCAGTGGATTGCTACATTGGGGGCACATCGAGGGCATGCTTTGGGTGGTTTGAAAAGGATGCCCCCAGCCTGAGGCCAAGCAGGCTATTGATGAGGATGGGTGCACTGAGGGAGCTATGAATCCTCGACCCTACCCCGTATCAATTACCGAGCCGTAGTGAGCGCACCACCCACCACGCTCGACAAATGCGTGCGAATGTAAAAAAATATGATGGCACAATGCCTTGGCAACCGGCAAAATCCACACGTTCCCAACGGATTTGAAGGACCGGTTCCGATGACATGGCCAGTCACGCTGAAACTCGACAGCTCAGCCTACCCGCTGAGCGTGGTGCAACGCGCCGCTTATTCCTTGGCCAACACTGTCGCGATCCAGGTCGGTATTGTAACCAATCAGATAAGCCTCACGGCCCACCCCGCTGAAGCGAGGCTAACGCTTTCCCCGGAACAGGCTCACTCGCTGATCCTTCAGCATCTGAACGACTTCGCCCTATGCGACCATATCAACCGCGAAACAGCAGGGCTGCGCAAAGTCTTGGCCCGAACCGCGCTCGCTGGATGTGGGATTTCCCAGTGACACTAATTGCGACAGACGCCAAGCACTACCGCTTGTTGCCTTTTCGATCATGTGGCCTACAACCTTCACCAGATCTTGGAGGAGCGTTGGTCGTTTCATCGAGTTTTATTCGGCGTGACAAGGCTGAAGACTACATGCAACGCGGACAATTCGACGCAGTCGCCAAGCCATCGATTACTGCACCCTGCTCTCAAAGGTGTCCGATCCGTGCTCCTGATTCCACTGCTTAAGGATCTTGTGGTTGGCAGCCTGGGTTCCGCGACTTCACCGCTGTGCGTGTTCTTGTAACGCTTCACCTCGCGAGGCTTGCTCTGGGTGTTGAGGGGCGCGCTGGTGGAGGTCACGGTCAGACCTTTGGACGGATCCAAGATGGTGCTCACTTGACGCAAGCTCATACCGTACTCCTCCGGTTCGCCTTGAGTTTTTGTTCAATCTCTATTTCCTACTCCAAGCCGGAGTCGTTCTTCATCGCATCCAGTTGTCGCAGCTGCGCTTCCAGCACTTTAAACTCTGCAAGTTTCGACATAGACACCCTAACAATAAGGCTACTCTGGCAAAAACAACCGAAACGCATCGGGTCGTCGAGAGCTACTCTGCTTCGCTACATTTACCCGACGAACCGTCGCATTCATTAGAGTTAGGCGTTTTACTTTCCTTATATTTATCTATGAATTTCTTACTTTCCGCCCCCCAGTCATTTTTATGCAAGAACCAATCATCCGAGAGCGCACTATGAGTGAGATTCCGCATAGCCCTATCGAAATCGGAGAACAGATCATCGACGACATTCAATGGCAGTTCAACTCTAACCAGATGAGAGCTGGTCGCAGTTACTTTGGCATCACTGAACAATTCCTCAATTCTAGGCCTCGAGAGAGCTATTGTAGTTTCCTGTTCAAGAGGCGAAAGTTTGATTAATTCATTCAAATCTTCCTTAAGAATTGAAAGCGACCACTCCAACGAACGCACCAAATGCGATAGATGTTTACTCTCAATTTCTTCCGAAGTAACTAAAGGCAAATCTTCACCTTCCGTGCCGCTCGCAAGCTCCTTTCGATATCGCAACAATGATTCAATAGCCTGCAATACCCCAACGACCTGTGAAATCATGGATGAAACAGAACCATACAATATAGTAATTGGCATATTGTATTGAGAGTTACCAATACCTTTTTCGAGTGAAACTTGAGAGCTCGACACTTTATGATAATATGAGCCTGCCCCATAAACATCCTGAGACCAACTGTATCGTCCTTGTAGCTTAGCTAGCACTTGTGGGTAGACCGTACTCCACACACCGCTAACTGACGGGCCTCTATCTTCCGTCCATAAATTACTCAAAGGAATGGTGGTACATCTTTGACTTGCTACTAAAGCATCAATTTTTCGCTTATATTCTCCCTGAATCCTTTTTCCGCCCTCATCTATTAGCAATATTAGATGACATTCATTCAATCCTTCAGCTTCAAGCGCATCGAGAATTTCAACCACAGCTCGACCAGAGATCACGGTATCAATAAAAATAAACTTGCTAGACGGAAGATTTCTAGGCAAAACAGACGTCAACTCTTTCTTCTGTAAGTGCTCAACAATTTTTTGATAAAAAATGAGATGCGGATCTCTTCCGTCACGTCGAACAAGAGCTGAAAGCACCTTTACCCAGAACGTACGAATACCCTTTGAGGTCTGCTTCTCCTCGTCAGGATCAGCCGAAAATGGCAGCATCGTTACCGCATGCATAGGAGACCCTAGCATTTCTATTTTAGATAGAAACCGGTCCTCTGATGATTGAAGATTTCTTATTTCGTAATGCCAGGCATGTTGAGCAGCGCGAAATAGAGGAACTGCTCCACGACTTGGAATTACAATTGAGTCATACCCATCCAAAAAAAGCACCCTCAAATAATAAGCAAGGTCCTTAGCCGCTCGGCCATACTCAATAATATTCTCAGCAGTAAAAACATGCTCCCAGTAGTGATTGGAGATTGACAAATTATCCTTACTCACTCGAACCTCCTTGATCCAAGATCATAATCTGCTCAAAGCATTTAATATAATAGCCGAATTAAACTTCGAAACCGCCACCACCCTAACACCAACACTTCCAAGTTCTAAACCTACACATTCCAAAGCAAGAGCTAACGACCTTTTGGTGCCGATCCGATTTTGAACCCGGCTACCAGAATTCATTGATCCCTCCGAGCTCTCGAAAAATGATGGTCTTGGATTCATAGCTCTGTTGATGAAAAGGATGAGATGGTTCCCGACTTGATGCTGGTTTGGCATTTGTGCCAAAGCGTTGAACAAGCGCTTCCACTTGGTGTAGTTGGCGTCGGCGTCCGGAACGCGAATGTCTTGGAGGAGATATCCAATTTGAGTGCCCCTCAAGCCACGTTCCGTATCAGCCAGAACACGACATGCAGCTTCTAGGTGTTGCGAACTAAAAGGTGGGATGCGGGTACTCAAAGCCAATCTCCATCGGTAAACACTAGAGTGCCACTCGAGCAGCTGGGAAAAATAGCCCATAGGCCAATGTGTCGAATGAGAGAGCGCACGAGGTGCTAACCCTCAATATCCGATCTGAGGTTTTCCTCCAGATGCTCAACTCTGGATGTGCCCGGGATTGGGAACATGACCGTCGAGTAATTCAGAAGCCATTTCAAGGCATGGGCTGCCGAAGCGGATTGGTTTCGAACCTCACCGGATGAAAAATACCTTCCGGCGCTCAGAGGCGCGTAGGGAATGAACGCTATTTCGTTCTGCTCACACCAGCGGATCACATCCTCGGACTGGTAATCCAGGATACTAAATTGATTCTGAACCGCAACGATGGGTGCAATCGTAATCGCCTGCGTGAGTTGAAGAATATCGACTTTCGACAAGCCTAGGCATTTGATCTTCCCTTCTTGACGCATCTTCTCAAGCTCCCCAACCTGGTCAGCCAAAGGGACATTTGGATCGACACGGTGCAAGTAATACAGATCTATCGCTTCGACGTTGAGCTGCCTGAGGCTCATCTCAACGCACTGACGCAAATACGCTGGAACGCCACATGGCGTCCACTTGCCAGGGCCTTGGCGGGTGAAGCCACCTTTAGTCGCAATGATCAGGTCGTCGGCATAGGGAAATAACGCTTTACGAATTAGCTCCTCGGCCACATTTGGCCCATACGCGTCAGCGGTATCGATGTGCTGCACGCCCAACTCCACCGCTTTACGCAGGAGCTGAACAGCATCAGCTTCTGAAGCTGGTGGGCCCCAGATGCCCGGCCCCGTGAGCCTCATGGTACCAAGCCCGAGGCGCCTAACCTGCTTTCCTGCCAAGAGTCCCGTACGGGCGGCGGTCATAAGTGCTCCAATTTTTGAAGGATTTGAGTGTGTAAGCTATCGAGAAGAGCATCCCGTACGTCAGGAACAAGCATCTGATGCTGGATCCCGAAGTCGCTCAAAATCTGGTGCAAATGGCTGTCGACGGACGCCCTGAAAGGCAAGTTGGTATCACGTCCTGGGCCAAGAGCAATGGAGCTATCAAGCCTGGTCGCAACGATCGTCGTGTAGCCAGGAAGCTGGCTGGTGATTAATGACCTGACCGCATCTACCTGATGCATCGGTGCAGGTGTACCCCGATGCTCGACTGCGGCATTCCAATACGCCACGGCATCGATGATCGGTCGATCAACCAATATCACCTCGGCAGCGTCAGCCGCTGCTCGTTGCGCCTCGAGCGTACGGTCGATAAACCACATCGTGGAGTCGTAGGTATGCTGAGTGAGCAGCGGGATACCTTGCTGTACCGCCAGCTTCCCGAAAGATGGAATGGTCGCAACGCAGATGCCTTTGCACTCAAGTGAAGCTTTGAGCGCTTCACAGAAGGTGGACTTTCCCGTGGAGTGCGTTCCAGTGACACCTAAAAAAACAGATTTCACCACAGGCTTCCTTGCTCCGGGGGAGGCGACTGCTCGTAAGGTTGCGTTTTGAGCTGCGCAATTTTGCAGATTTCCTGCCAAGTGCTGGCAGATGACTTTTCGATGAGATGATCAAGCAATAACGCCGTTGCATAAGCATCATCGGCTGCTCGGTGGAGCTGGTCGGCGACCTTATCGCGCAGCCCTGTGTCAATGAGCAATGATTCAAACCGATGGCTTTTGGCGTTAGGGTAAACGTGACGAGCAAGTTTCAACGTGTCGATGACTCCCACCGGCGACCATTCGGGCAAGTGACGCTTCATCACGCCATAGTCGACCGACGCATTGTGCGCGACGAACCATCGGTTCTGCAGGTGCTGTTCGACGTCGTCCATGATCTCAGCCCAGGATTGGCAACTTTCCAGCTCCGCATTTTTAATACCGTGGATTCGCTGGGCCAGCCAAGTGATCCGGTTGACGGGTTTGATTAACCAAGACTGTTGCCGCTGACCGAAAACTGACCCAGTAGAGGCTGTTCTGCCGACTGAAAACTGACCCAGGTGTTCAACTGCTTCTGCTCAATTTTTGAGCAGGAGAACACAGGGTGATCAGTATGGAAATGATG